>NZ_JBHUOR010000087.1:0-7338 GCF_042686175.1 Kurthia populi
AAAAATGGCTGTTTACTACCTCTGTTCCAGTGTCTTCGTTTTTCTTCTCAAATGAAAAAATAAGAAAACAGAAAATTCTGTTAAAATTTATGCGACACTAGTGATATGATACATATTAAAAAGCAGATAAAATAACCCAGACGATAAGTAGCTGCTTATCGTCTGGGTTTTAATTATTTCGTCGGCTTAATATAAGGAACGACGGGAGCGGTTACGCCTACAGATGCGCCTCGAATAAAGTCTTTCCCTATTAATTCATGAAAGTTTTTTGTTTGCCCCGTAACCATTACACCTAATACGGTCACCTCATTAAATGGTTTATGCTCGTTTTCGTTAATGTAATGTTGAATGGCTTCCATTGAATTATTGCTGTCATATGTTTTCAAATCATCAATAAATGTCTCGAAAGAATCCTTTGATAGCTCCGTATCTGCATAGCCATATACTGGTAACCCCGCTGGACCTTTCGATTCATCAGCAATTTCCGAATGCATATAAAGCCATGCAATATTTAAATTTTCAGGAATGCGATCCTTTACTTGTTTCATCGTCAAAGGTTTTTTAAATGAAATCGCCACTTCCGCTACATGATTTTTCAATTCTCCAACTGCTTCAAGCTGATTTTGAACCCCGCCATAATAGTCTTTGATTGCTGGATTATAAAACGTAGCTACCTTTTGTTTCGTTTGTTTATCGTATTCGTAATCAGTCTTTCCACTTGAATGGGAACCGGGTGTTAACTCATTAAAATCCACAGAGGAACCTATCCAGGAATAGGAACTTGTCAGCGTACTCCACGGAATTAAATAACCATCTACGTTTTTCGAGCGATTCGTAATAATGTTACCACCAAAAGCGGAGTTATTCGCCGTCACTTGCGAATCAATAGTCACATTTGGCTGAGATATACGATGTTCTAAAAATAAACGGTCATGCAATTGAGTTGTATGCCTAGTCGATAAACTATCAGAAATAAAAATGAGTATAAGGCAACTAGCCATAGAAATAACAACAATACTAAGCCAGTGCTTTATTTTCGCTTTTTTTAATGCTTTTTGAATCGATGAACCCATGCTTTGATTCCTCCAACCTCTTTTTGAATTGATTTTCGTGCTCTGTATAATTTTTTCTTCACCGTTTCTGTCCGTAGCTGCAATAATTGACCAATTTCCTCATAGGATAATTCATAATAATATTTCAAGACAAATAGTTCTCGATATTCCTTTTTGACATTTTGTAATAAATACATTATTTCGTCCTGATTAAAAAGCTTTTCGAAGTCATCATAGCCATTTGCTAATTTTGATTGAAGCTCTTCTGACAGTGGTATGTTCGTTTTAAATTTTTTTCGTTTTAAATCAATGAGTTCATTTAATGCTACGCGGTAAAACCAAGGACGAATTGTTTTTTCATCTAAATCTGGTAATAAGGAATACGTTTTAAAAAATGTATTTTGAATAATATCCTCGGCATCTTCCTTTGAAGCGCCTTTTGAGCGTAAAAGTATAATCACTTCCTCTCCAAGTTGAATTAAATAAGAGGCGAACGCGTCTTTTTGATTCATTTCTCTCCCCCTCATCTATACAACGGTTGAAGCCGTGAAAAAGTGGACGCATAGAAATCATTTATTTTTAGTCACGCACATTAAAAAGCCGCTTCCTCCAGAGACGAGGTTACGGCTTTTGTGAAATTATGTATGAGATAGCTAAAATTCGACAATATAAGTATGACTGTCCTTAAAATGCCCTATACCAATAGTTAAATCAAAAATAAATAACATAAGAATAACCAGCAGCATCAAAACAGCAATGGCTAAATCTCTACTAGTCGAGTCTGGATTTTTCCGCATCAATATCCCCTCTTTTAATTGTAATATTTTCCATAATATCATATTTATTAATGACTGAACAAAAAAACAGCCAAAACACGAGGTGTTCTAGCTGTATATCAGGCTTAAGAATAAAACGCTTTTATTTTTTTAGGCGAGAAATGATGCATCACCATGTTACCACAAGCCAATGCGATAATAATGCAAAAAATCGTAAATAGATTTCGTAACCATGTTGTTTCCATCATTGACGTGAGTTTAGAGGCCCCCATAACAATGAGGATGGCTACGGTCCAGGCTAGTAAAAATACGCCTATTGTGTGTAGCCATTCTTGACGTGTAAGTTTCTTAAAAAGTGCGCGGCTTTTATAAAGTTTTACGAATGTAAATAGCATTAATAATACAAAAATTATCGTACTAATCATGTAACCAACCTTCTTTCACCATGACTGTAATCCATTCTTGAAATTCATTTAAGCTGTTTATAAAAACTTTCTGTGTCTTTAGCAGATGAGGTTGACTTAATTTGACTTTTCCTTTTGCCAAACGACGCGCCTAAAATAAACAGATCCTTTTTCTCGTTTCTAAAACATGATGCTATCTTATTATAAAGGAGGTTGTGTTCGTTTCCGTATAAAGAAAGCAACCGCAACGACAAAGGCTACTACGGTTAAATTCCAAACAAGGATAAAGAGTAGTCCCAAGCCAATATTCGCATCTGTATAGTTCATTACATCATCAGAAATGACGGTAATTACGAGTAAAACTGCCACAATGCCATAAATAATACCGGAAATCCATTTTGCGCGTGTTTTGTGCGTGCGTACGTTTTTAACAATAATGAAAAATGGGATGAAGAAAATGACCAATGTTGCAAGAAGCATAATGTAATTGTAGTACATATAAAGCCCTCCCTTTATTTATTATACGTCAAGGTGGATGTTGGAGTTCCATGTATATAAAAAAGCTTCCCGATTGAGGAAGCTTTTTTATATGAATTAATGCCCTTCATGAAATCCTGTTACGTATTTTTCAGAGACATAGCCTAATTTGTTTTTACAATATGTTTGAATCCATTGTCCTTTTTTAATATCTGTTACACCAATAGTTTCTTTATTTTTAAATTGGCCAATGATTCTTCCTTTTGTGCTAGGTGTTTGACGCACGTTTAAGTTAGCATTTTTACTTGTCGCACTAGAAATAATAATTGGCTTAGTAGAAATTTGTGATTTTAATACAAATGCTTTTTTCCCTTTATAAGAAACTTGTACCCATTTTGTATTTTTCTCTTTCACAACTTTCACAATTTGGTTGCTTGCATAGCTGCCGATAACCTTACTTTTTTTACTTGCGGTCTTATATGCTTTTACCGGATGCTCTGACGCATAATAACTAGTAGTTTTTGCAGATGCTGTACTTACACCTGTTACATTTGTTGCTGGTTGAGCTACAATTGTTGCACCAAATGTAGCTGCTACTAAAGTAGTTGCAAGTGTTAAATTCACTAATTTTTTCATAAATAGTCCTCCTAGATTTAAAATGCATAATAACTAACTTAATCCATTGTAAAATATCCATAATATTCCTTTTTTCTTTAAAAGTATACGCAAATAGTGTCATTGGTGACTAAAGACTTAAAATTTACACATACTTTCACTGCAAATCATAAAGCAGGTTTTATGATGCTGATAGAGGCACTTCTTTTCTCAACGAAATTATGTGGACATCTCAGCTATATTCTTAAATTTCGCATGGGTGCGGAAACAACGGCTCGTCTAAATACTAAGAAATAGACGTAATTATGTGGAATGCCATTGTGGCTTTTTTATTTTATTTACGAAAACGTAAAACTTTTAACATCATTATTACGTCTAATTAATGATATTGAAAAACAGGTGGTGTGTTCCATGCAATGGCTTCCTAAAACAAAATTAGGAAAAGTAAATTTCGTACTCTTTTTCATCGTGATTATAGGGTGCGGAGCGTTGTTCTTATTGTGGCAGCATAACAAGACAAGCTACGATTCAGTAGATGCTGTACAAGATGCGGTAAAGGATCCGAAAGTGACGACTAAAGAATCGCCCTTTAAGGGAATTTCGTATGTCGAAGAACGCTCAAAAACGCATCATTACACACTGACCTACCCTAAAACAGGGATAAAAGCGGTGGATGATGCCATTAAAAAATCAATCTACGCAAAACGTGATGCTTTTCTAGCTTCTAATGCAACACGTTTACGCGCAACGATTTCAGCAACAACTTCAGGACATTATATTAGCTTTTTAATTAAAAATGATGTCTTTTTACCGACGAATCAGGCGAAAAGCTCTGTACAGACGTTTACATATAATCGCCAGGATAAAAAACTTGTAACATTAAAGCAGTTTATCAAGACAGAATCGCGTCTGAATCGTCTTTCAAAGGAAATTCGTACAGAAATTCAGCGTCAAAATGACCATTTACAATGGAGTGCCAAAAAGATTGATCACTTAACACAAGATACATGGGAAACGTTTTCCGACTTTGGACTAGACGGCAAAAACTTTATCGTGTACTACGAGCCAAATACATTAGTGAATCATCTTTCCGTTATTAGTATTCCGATTACAGCCATTGACAAAAAACGTGATACAACGGTATTCCGTTTAAATACACATGATAAAAAATACGTTGCGCTAACTTTTGACGATGGTCCGAATAAAACGGTAACACCACGTATTTTAGAAACATTAAAAAAACATGATGTGAAAGCAACCTTCTTTATGCTAGGAAGCTCGGTGGAAGAAGCACCAGAACTGGCGAAGGCTGTATTAAAAGAAGGTCATGAAATTGGCAATCACTCCTATGGTCATGAGAATTTATCAAAAATGACAGGTGTCGAGGCAGAAGCCAATATTAATAAAGCTAATCAACTAATTAAAGATGCGACGGGGCATGAACCATTGACGATTCGCCCGCCGTATGGAGCGCGTAATGCGGAACTAGAGCAGCTATCTGCACAACCTATGATTTTATGGGGAGTGGATACGTTAGACTGGAAAACGCGAAATGCCGCTTCCACACTTAAAGAAGTACAGCAACATGTTTATCCGGGCGCAATCGTATTAATGCACGATATTCACCCAACGACCGCAGATGCATTAGATGCGGTGCTAACTTATTTACAACAGCAAGGTTATACATGTGTGACTGTTTCACAACTAGAGGGCTTACAATAAAAAGCAGCAATCGTTTTCGAAGCGATTGCTGCTTTTTTCCTATGCGCGTACTTTTCGAATGACTAAAATAATTGCCATGATAAATGCGACAACGGGTTAAACTCCATATGAGTAAAAACAGGAAGCTGAGCTCAGGTGATGCATCAGTAAGCGCCATCACTTTGTTGGCAAGCACCGTGCTAATTAAAGGAACTGCAATTACTGCATAGACAATCCCACAAATTCTTGCCGATTTCTGTCTAGCATACGGTGTATTTTGCACAATGATGAGCAATGGAAGCATGAAAATCAGCAGAGACATCATAAGGATTAGTGGAATCGGTAGCATGATGTGCCCTCCTTTTTGTAAAAATCATTATTTTTCTTCTCTCAAGTAGGTCAAAAGATTAAAATGTCCTGAAAAAAACAAAATTTTTAAGATAAAAAAATTTTTTTAACTTTTTTTTAACCTTTCTTCCTCATACTGAACTATGTTAGCAATAGTTCAATCTATCGTAGTAGTCTTATTTACTACTATTCATCTAATTAAACATACACTCAGGAGGATAATTTTATGAAAAAATCGACATTTTTAACAATCGCGCTGTCAGGAAGCTTAGCCTTTTCTTCACTAGCACTCCCTACGATTTCTCAAGCAGAGGTAACAAAAGTATCATTAAAAACGACAACAATGTATACAACACAAGGAGTCTATGCACGCGATGCACCTAGCTTGAATTCAAATGTAGTGACAACACTTCCACGTAATACGGCTATTAAAGTATTAGGAACCTCACAAAAATCATGGTATCGCGTCTTACTTAATAAAGAAATTGTCTATGTCTATAAAGAGTATGTTTCAGCAAAGCTACTACCAACCATTGTAAAAACGGGCTATGTAAAGCAAACAAATAACCTTGCTGTAAGAACAACCGCATCGAATAAAGGGACAAAAATTGGCACCCTTAAAAATGGCGCTGCTGTCCAACTAACAAAAAATTATACAGCCGCTTCAAAGGATGCCTTTTTCCAAATTATTTATAACAACCAAGTAGCGTACGTTTCTTCTAGCAAAATCGGCTTTTCTAAAGCAGCACCTGCTACACCAACGACAAAAGTAGGCGTCGTTCGCAATACGAGTAGCGTTGTGTTAAAAGTACGTGAAAAGCCTTCTACACAAAGTACAATCGTTGGCACGCTTAAAAATGGTGCTACTGTAAAATTTGCTAAAGCGTATAAAAAAGGCGCTACGGATTCTTGGTATAAAATCAAATATAAAGGCAAAACAGCTTATGTTGCAGCACAATATGTTTCTCCTTTATTTCCAGAATAACAAAGAGAAATGAGAAAATGAAGCCAACGTTAATTAAAGCTGTCAGTGCGGCAGTATTAACGAGTACATTCCTGGTATCTTCTTATACACCTTTTACAAGCCAGCAAGTAAGTGCGAAAACAGCATCTGACGTAAAAAAAGATGTGCAAGTAACAATACAAATAAAAACGATAAGGCAGCACATAAACTACCACCAGGCACCTATGTTAAAAAATCAGATACTGTAGAAGTGAATGGCGAAAAATATTACACTATCACATATTCCAATGCCTATAAAATCACATCTGAGACTAATTTTTATAAAAAATTCAAAGTGTTAAAAGGCTATGTAAAGGTCGCAGATACTACAAAAGAAAAAATAACAATTAGCGGCTTCAAGTCCCTATTTTCAAATTATCCAGAGAACATGACGAATTTAAGCACCACGACTCGATATGTAGTGTTAGACAATCTCGTTTCGTATCTATCATCTGCTCGTTTTGATGACTTTGAATACCCTAATCATTTTATGTTTATAGAAAAAGGGACTATTTTAATAGCTCTTGATACATTTACGATTAATGGCCAAACATATTATGCAAGAAATTATGGCTTACTGCAGCGTATCATCCCCGCTACTTCGATTAAAAAAGTCAAAACACCAACAAAAGTGTATACAGCTGCAGAACGTAAAATAGTCTATAAAACAACAAAAGATACATTTAGTCGTGAATCTTTCGGTAAACAATTTTTAACAGAAGATCATAAACTAAATAAAATCAAAGCAGGTACACAACTGCAAGTATTAAAAGAAGTAACAGCTGATGGAAAGAACTATGTCTTTATAAAAGTGAAATAATGAAAAAAGAGGCTGGGACATAAGCGTAAAAACAACCTCTCCCTCTATAAATGTTGATATATCAATGGCTCACGCCATTTTTGAGTGTCAAAAAAATATTTTCCAACACGCATATCTAACTTAATTTTGTATTAATTGATAT
>NZ_JBHUOR010000088.1:0-7623 GCF_042686175.1 Kurthia populi
TAAATCCCTGTACAATCGCTAATTTTAATGCGCTCGTAAATTTCGTCATAAAAAAACCACACCTCCAATTGTTAGATTGTGTCTAACAATTGGGGTGCAGTTCATCTCTCACACATAAACCTGCTTTTTGCTATTTACTTTTGTGAAACCAACTCCCTATAATAAACACATTGATTTAAAAAGGGGATGCTTGAATGCAATATGATAAACAAGGAATGATTGCGGCATTTATTGCGTATGTTTTATGGGGGCTATTCCCACTGTATTGGAAAGCATTAACATATGTAGATAGTGCAGAAATTTTAGCGAGTCGCGTTATTTGGAGTTTTATTCTAACGCTTATTTTTGTTGTGATTTTACGAAAAGGCCATCAGTTAATTCGTGATGTGAAGGAGCTATGGCAGCATCAAAAAACATTTTGGACATTGGCTGTAGCAGCTTATTTAGTAACATTGAATTGGTTTTTATACATTTGGGCAGTCAATCATAATCACATTTTGGAAACAAGCCTAGGCTATTATTTAAACCCAATTGTTTCTATATTACTAGGCATCATTTTCTTAAAGGAGCGTTTAGCAAAAGCACAATTGGTTGGTGTCATAATAGCCGTTATTGGTGTTGCTATTATGATTATTAATTATGGTACGATCCCATATGTTTCATTTGGTTTGGCGCTGTCATTTGGTTTTTATGGCTTATTGAAAAAGCGTATCCAATTAGATGCTACACGTGGTTTAGTTATTGAAACAGCATTTGTGTTACCTATCGCATTACTGTATTATGCTTATTTAGCAATTGAAGGAAAAATGTCATTTGGTATGATAGACTTAAATACAACTGTACTTTTAATTGGCGGAGGCGCTGTAACAGCTATTCCACTTATTTTATTTGCAGTGGGTGCACAAAAAATCCCGCTTTATCTTGTTGGGTTTATTCAATATGTCGCACCTACCATGACGTTGTTATTAGGCGTCTTTGTATATGGTGAATCATTTGGTTCTGTAGAGATGCTGTCATTTGGCTTTATATGGCTAGCGTTAATTATTTTCTCTGTATCAACAATTGTAGAGGTACGGAAGCATCATTAATTGAGAGGGGTTTATTGAATATGAATGCAAAACGTTGGTGGGCAATCGGGATTGCAATTTTCCTATTTGTTGCTTCAACTGGTATTACAGCGATGAAATCACTTATGGCTCAAGATTTTAGTGGGCAGTTGACATCATTGTTAGATGAATCAGAAGAGGAAACATTATTTGAAGAAAAAACAGTAGCATCGGGTAATTTAGATTCTCGTATTGCTGTATTAACAGTAGACGGTACAATTCAAGATACAGGAGATTCTGCATCTCTTTTATCTTCAGAAACATATAACCATCAAGCATTTTTAGAGCAACTTCAACAAGTGAAAGATGACGAAACTGTAAAAGGTATTATTTTAAAGGTTAATTCACCAGGTGGTGGAGTCATCGAATCAAAGCAAATTTATGAAGCAATTAAAGCAATTCAAAAAGATCGTAAAATCCCTGTGTATTCTTCAATGGGCTCAATGGCTGCGTCTGGCGGTTATTATATTTCAGCACCTGCAGATAAAATCTTTGCAGATGAAGAAACAATGACCGGTTCAATTGGAGTTATTATGCAAGGTGTTAATTATTCAAAATTAGCCGAAAAATATGGTATTGAATTTGAAACAATTAAAACAGGTCCATATAAAGATATTATGAGTGGCTCACGTGAAATGACAAAGGATGAACGTAAAATTTTACAAGATATGGTCAATGAATCATACAACCGTTTCTTAAATGTCATTGCAGATGGCCGTGATATGTCAAAAGCAGATGTGAAAAAATTGGCAGACGGTCGTATTTATAGTGGTTCACAAGCTAAAAAAGTAGGTTTAGTAGATGAGTTAGGCTATGAGGAAGATGCGATTGCTTCAATGAAAAAAGACTATGATTTAAAAAATGCAGAAGTATTTGAATACACAGCGAGCTCAGATTGGACATCGATGTTTGCAGTGAAAGTAAACTCCATTTTATCAGGTTCAGCTGATTCGCAAATAATCGGGAAATTATTAGCAAACTACAACAGTGCACCACGTATGATGTACTTATATGGTGAAGAGTAGGAGGGCGAATCATGGAGCAAACTTACGATACAACCTATGAAGCGAAGGTAGCGGGGTTTTGGATTCGTTTTTGTGCATATCTTGTGGACATTTTAATTGTTTGGGCTGTGTTGAAACTATTAATCGTACACAATTTATTTAGTATCACAGGTCTTGATAGTGTCACAGTGTGGGTATTTCAGTTAGAAGATATTGTAGCAGGTCTGTTATTTTATTTATATTTTGTCATCATGACAAAAATAAACGGTCAAACACTTGGAAAAATGATATTTGGGTTAAAGGTTGTTACGGATACAGGATTACCATTAACTTGGACGACTGTTATTGTACGAGAATGGTTTGGCCGCTATATTTCAGCCACGATTCAGCTACTTTATCTCATTGTGGCTATCACACCACAGCATAAAGCAGTGCATGATTATTTAGCTGATACGCATGTTGTTCATGAAAATACATTTAAATTAGTGAAAAAGAAGCAACTTCCTCCATTTACTGAAGTGAAAGAGTTGCAAGGTGAAGGGCAAGTTTAGTAAAATTGGGATAGATTATTTAGGAGGCGTTGTGAACATGGTACAAGTAACATTCGGTAATAACCCAGTCACTCTAGTTGGACAAGAAATTAAAGTAGGCGACAAAGCACCTGATTTTAAAGTGCTTGATAATGCGCGTGCTGAAAAAACATTAGCAGATTACGCAGGTAAAAAACTTTTAATTAGCGTAGTGCCTTCATTAGACACAGGCGTTTGTGATCAACAAACACGTAAATTTAACGAAGCTGCTAGTGAACTAGGTGAAGACTACAAAGTTTTAACAGTTTCTGTAGACCTACCATTCGCTCAAAAACGTTGGTGCGGTAATGCAGGCGTTGAAAACGTTGAAACATTATCAGACCATTATGCAGTATCATTTGGTGATGCATATGGCGTACACATGAAAGAACACCGCTTACTAGCTCGCTCAATCTTCGTAATTAACGAAGCAGGCGAAGTGACATATGTGGAATATGTATCTGAAGGTACAAACCACCCAGATTACGATAAAGCGTTAGAAGCATTAAAAGCACTTTAATCGTTATTACTTACGTTTTGAACGAGATGTCCTCTTGCATTTTTGGATGAGGACATCTTTTTCACGTTTAAAGGAGAACTTACTTAAAAATGGAAAAAATAGAACAATTATTTACGTTTATCGATAGCACAGCAGGGAGTGTACAAGAGGCTAAAAATGTATCTTATTTAGAAGGTGTATTAGCCGCATTAAATGGCTGGTTAGATGGTGAAAACGTACCAGAAGGCGAATGGGAACGCAATGACATTCGTAAAGGAATTCAATTAGCCTTATTAAAAGGTATGCGAGAAAGTGCGCAAGTCAATCATCAAATGACACCGGATTCTCTAGGATTACTAGTAGGTTATTTAGTGGAACAATTCTATGAAGAACAATTAACGAAAAAAGAAACAATTACAATGCTTGACCCAGCTGTTGGGACAGGGAACTTATTACTAACGGTTATGAATTTAATTGGTGATCAAGTAACAGGGGCGGGTATCGAATTAGATGATTTATTGATTCAACTTGCAGCAGCTTCTGCAGATTTACAACAGCAGCCAGTGGCGTTGTACCACCAAAATGCTTTAATGCCCTTATTAATTGACCCAGTAGATGCAGTTGTTTGTGACGTGCCGGTTGGTTACTATCCAGACGAAGAGTATGCAAACGCGAATTATACAATTCATGCAGAAGAAGGCATGACGTATGCGCATCATTTATTCATTGAAAAATCAATCAATCAATTACGTGACGGCGGCTATGCATTCTTCTTAGTGCCAAGTATGATTTTTGAATCTGAGCAAGCACGTCAGCTATTTACGTATATTAAAACAAATACGTGGATTCAAGCGGTTATTCAGTTACCTAGCACATTATTTAAAAAAGAACAAATGGCAAAAAGTATTTTTGTTGTACAGAAGAAATCAGCTACAGAAAAACCTGTAAAAGATGTGTTATTAGCAAAAGTGCCGAGCCTATCAAACCCACAAGCATTAGAGCAATTTTTCGCTCGTGTGCGTCAGTGGAAAAAGGACGAAGAAAAATAATAAAAGAGGATGCCATCCCCGGCATCCTCTTTTTTTGTAGCTTTAAGGCAATTATTAAGCGTCTAATTCGCTTGGTGTACGAACAACTAATACGTCGCATTTTGCTGAGCGTACGATGTTAGCTGATACAGAACCGATTAGGAAACGTTCTACTGCGTTAAGACCAGTTGCACCACAAATGATTAAATCTGCTTCTGTTTTTTGAGAGATTTCTTTTGTAATCATTGTTTTAGGAGAACCGTATTCGATTACAGCTTCAGCTTTAACACCAGCTTGTTCTGCTTCAGCTTTGTATTCGCTTAATTTTTCTTCAGCAAATTCTTTCGCACGTTCTTGGATTGAACGGTCGTATGCTTCGATTGCAGCGAATGAACGTGTATCAATGATATTTACTAAGTGTAATGTTGCATCATTACGTTTTGCTACTTCCACTGCTTTGTGAAATGCATATTTCGCTTCATCTGAACCATCTACTGCTACTACGATATTATTATAAGTTGCCATAACTAAATTCCTCCCTACTCGTTATATCCACATTATAACATTTTCTTTTGTAAAAGATAGGCTAAAAATTAACAGATAATTGAAGAAATATTGAACTTTATTGGTGATAATATTTTAATGCTATAGTAAATAGGAAATAGAAATAACGAAAACTTCTTTCAACCATTATTTTGAAATAGTTGATTAAAAAGGATGTACAAAAAAACACCACATGTTACAATGGAATTGCTTAACCACTATGGAAGCGCTTACTAAAGAAATTATTGGAGGCTTGACGCAAATGATTATTGGTGTACCTAAAGAAGTTAAAAACAACGAAAATCGTGTAGCAATGACGCCTGCGGGGGTAGTTCACTTAACAACATTCGGACATGAGGTTGTCGTGGAAACAAATGCCGGTGCTGGTTCAGCGTTTACAGATGAAGAGTATGTAGCAGCAGGGGCACGTATTGTTGATACGGCAGCAGATGCATGGAATGTTGATATGGTCATGAAAGTAAAAGAACCGATTGAGCAAGAGTTTGGTTTCTTTAGCGAAGGATTAATTTTATTTACGTATTTACATTTAGCTCCAGAACCTGAGTTAACAAAAGCATTAGTTGATAGTAAAGTGACAGCCATTGCATACGAAACAGTGCAGTTAGCGGATGGCTCACTACCACTATTAACACCAATGAGTGAAGTGGCTGGTCGTATGGCAACACAAATTGGTGCTCAGTATTTAGAAAAAATTCATGGTGGTAAAGGGATTTTATTAAGCGGTGTCCCGGGTGTTGAACGTGGAAAAGTAACAATTATTGGTGGCGGTCAAGCTGGTGAAAATGCGGCGAAAATTGCTGTAGGTATGGGGGCTAAGGTAACAATCTTAGACATTAATCCAGCTCGTTTACGCGAATTAGATTTAATTTTTGGTAGTGATGTACAAACATTAATGTCCAATCCATTTAATATTGCACAATCTGTAGCACAGGCTGATTTAGTTATTGGTGCTGTATTAATTCCTGGCGCAAAAGCACCGACGCTTGTAAGTGAAGAAATGATTCAAGCGATGACGCCAGGCTCAGTTATTGTCGATATTGCGATTGATCAAGGTGGTATTTTTGCGACAACGGATCGTGTGACAACACATGATGACCCTACGTATGTAAAACATGGGGTCGTTCATTATGCGGTAGCGAATATGCCTGGTGCAGTACCTCGTACATCCACAATTGCATTAACAAATGATACAATACCGTATGCGGTGCAAATTGCGAATAAAGGATATGAACAAGCACTACTTGATAATGAAGCATTGAAAAAGGGCTTAAACGTAGCAAATGGTTATGTAACGTTTGAAGCGGTAGCAGAAGCACTTGGCTATGATTATATTTCAGCAGATGTTGTATTAAATCATTAATATAAAAAAATAATTATAAGAAAAGAAGGACTTGCGCGTTGGGGCAAGTCCTTCTTTTTGTTGGAAAATAATAATGGAAGTAAGGTCAGGTGTTTATTTCATTATTTTGGTTCGATGATTTGTAATTCTTTCGGGAATGATGTCAATATGTCAACACCATCAGCTGTTACATAAACGTCATCTTCAATACGTACGCCAGCTGCATCGCCTTTGTAAATGCCTGGTTCGATTGTGAAGACCATGCCTTCAACAACCTCTTTTTCATTTGCACCGTGCATTGAGGGTTCTTCATGTACGCTAATACCTAAGCCATGGCCCATACGGTGTGTATAATATTCGCCGTAACCAGCATTTTCGATAACATCGCGAGACGTTTTATCTAAATCCATTGCGCGAACACCTGGTTTAACCGCATTGATTGCTGCTTCATTTGAGGCACGTACTGCTTCATAAATTGCGCGTTGTTCATCATTACGTGGTTCGCCAAATGCGACTGTACGCGTGATATCAGAACAATATCCTTCATAGATAACACCTAAATCAAATAATACTAAATCACCTTTTTGGATTTTTGTATTACCTGGTGTGCCATGTGGAGAAGCAGCATTAAGACCTGTTAATACCATTGTATCAAATGACATGTAGTAGCCCTTTTTCAAAATTGCTGTTTCGATTGCAGATAAAACTTCGATTTCTGTTTTACCTTCTGCTAATTCATCACAACCAACTTGAATGGCATAGTCTGCTAATTTGGCAGCTTCACGCATTTTTTCAAGTTCGTCAGCAGATTTTACAAGGCGCATACCTGCAATTTTGGCATCTAAACCGCTAATTGTTACGCCAGAGAAAATCGCTTCTAATAATTCTAAACGTTCTACAGTTACGTGTGATTTCTCAATTGCTAAAGTTTGAACTGTTGCGTATTGGGCTGCTGTATTCTTTAAGATTTCCCAAGCATTTTCTTTGTCATCATGACCTACCGCTTTAAAGTTCCAACCAGCTGCTAATGCATCAGGTACTTCCATTTTAGGGCAAATCATAAATGGATCTGCATCTTTAAACACCATTACACCAAGTAAGCGCTCATGTGGATCGCTTTTAAAGCCTGATAAATAAAATACGTTATCTGGTGTTGTGATGAATGCTGCATCGATATTTTGTTCTTTTAAATAAGTTTGAATCATTTCTACTTTAGTAGCCAATGAAAAACCCTCCTTATGAAAATTGAGTTGTCCTCACACATAATGGGTATAAGGTAAAAGGACCGTTTTGTTCTGACCTTTTATGTTATATACAAAATGCTCACTTCATAGTGTATCAAAAAAAAGGAAAAATGAATAACGGCAACGAATTAAATATAGTAATGAAGGTATTAAAAAAAGTTTTACTAGGAGCATTCCTGTTAGAAGGATTTTCAGAGACTTGAAAACAAAAAAGCCCTCCTGTATGATGCTTGAGTGTCAACTGGCATTGACGCGCATAATATACAGAGA
>NZ_JBHUOR010000089.1:0-8023 GCF_042686175.1 Kurthia populi
AAAAGAAAAAAGCTGGGATATTCCCAGCTAATCATTTAACTACTTAATTCTATAATGGGGAATTTTATCCCGATATTATCGGAGAATTTAGAGGCGTTATTGACAATATAGTTTGTTTCTGGTACAATGCATAAAGAAATGATGGCAATGAGTAATAAAAAAGCACCTGCTAGGATAATCGCAAGTTGCACAGATAAAAATAGCGCTAATACGACACTCATTATAATACCTAAAAAGCTACCAATTGAACGCCACTGAGCGCCTTTTAAAAAAACACGTTCAAGCGCTTGGTTTTCTAATTCGTCTGCAATCCAAGCTTCTTCTGATCCGCTAATAAATGTCCAGCCAATACCCCATAGCATGGATGCAAGCGCAATCGCCCAAAATTCGGGGATACTGCCTTCTAATAAATGCGCGCTACCAATTATTACAGTACCGAGTATAAATGATTTTTTACGGCCAAAAAAATCAGCAAATAGACCAGTTGGTATTTCACAAATAAAGACAGTTAATTCTAAAATGGTGCCAATTAATACGAGCTCTAATGCGTTTAATTGTGCAACGGATACATAGTAAATGGCGCTGATTGTAAAAACAATGTGAATGCTAAACGAGCGCGAGGATGTTAAAAAATAATAAATGGTTGTTAACTTCAAAAGAGACCCCTCCGATTTAGATGAGGGCGCTTTTTTCTAAGAATTGCTACCCTCCAATTGATGATTGATGTTCTGGTCGTATTGCTGCATATAATCACTCCTAAGAAAATAGTTCCTTCCACTATACAGGGAATAATTGGAAAGATAAAGCTTTATTTTGTACAACAAAGGAAGCCTACCAATATAATGGAAAATAGCTACTAGAAAGGGTGATGAGAAATGCCAAAAACAACAGTCGAAAATTTAAAACGAGCAATACAGCAAAAACTACAGCAAGCAGATGTATTAGAGGAGCATGCAGAAATTGTCGCGGATGTATTAGCCTTTGCGGAAACACGCGGGGTGCAGTCACATGGTGTCATTCGCCTCCCGATTTATTTACGCCGCGTGGCACAAGGACATATTAATATTCGCCCTGACATTGCGATCACCCAGCTAAATGAGGCCGTTTGTAAGGTGGATGGTGATTTTGGATTTGGGCATGTCGTGGCGAAAAAGGCAACGGATGAGGCCATTACCTTAGCGAAAAAATCAGGTATTGGACTAGCGATTGTATCCAATTCGACGCATTGCGGAGCTGTCGGCTATTATGCACATGAAGCGGCAAAAGAGGGAATGATTACGCTGCTACTAACGCAGGCGGATGCGTTAGTAGCACCATTTGGCGGTCGGGATGCTTACTTAGGTGTTAATCCAATTACATATGGTGTGCCAAATGAAGAGGAGCCGATTGTGCTCGATATGTCAACGAGTAATGCAGCATTTGGGAAGGTGTTACTCGCACGCGAGCAAAATACTGAAATTCCTACGGATTGGGGCCTTGATGCAGTGGGTAATCCAACGACGAATCCACATGAGGTAAAAGCTCTGCAGCCAATTGCAGGGGCGAAGGGATCAGGACTAGCGCTGTTTGTTGATGTGGTGGCGGGGCTTTTACCAGGCGGCAATGAGACAATGTACAATGATTTATCGCAAAAGCGTCATTTAGGGCAATTTATTATTGCGATTAATCCAGCGCTCTTTATGCAACCAGAGGCTTTTGCAAAGGGTGTGCAAAATATGGTTGATGGGCTACATGAGGCAGTGCCAGCGCCCGGCTTTGATAAGGTACAGCTGCCAGGAGAGCGCTCTGCTCAAAAGGCGAAAAAGGCGCAGGAAACAGGGGTTGAACTGTCGGAGAATGCGTATGATTTACTAAAGGAGCTACTAGAATAATGTATGAACAGGATGACTTACGAGAAGCAAAGCGACAAATTGAGTCGACGCTGCATAAGTTACGCGAAACGGTCAAAACGTTAGAGGGAAAAGAGAATCCGTCGCGTTATAAATCACAGATTACGTTAGCGAAGCGCCGTATTAAAGCTTTTACAATTGCAGTAACGTTAATAGAGCAGCAATTAGAAAATGGAAAGAATGGGTAAATAAGCCCATTCTTTTTTATTTTGATGAAAGATGAAAAAGGGAATGGGATAATAGCATGAAGAGAACGGAGGAGAAGCTAGATGAAGAAAAAGATAATAGCTACGACACTGGCAGCCATTGTAATGGCGAGCACCATACAGGAATCACAACTTGCAGAGGCAGCAACGTACAAACTAAAAAATGGCGTGTTAATGAATAGTGCTACAGGTAAAGTAGCCGCTGGTTATGTGCTGTATAAAGGTAGATTATATAAAAATGGCAAATTGAATAAGGGCTATGTTGTGTATAGTGGGAAGCTTTACCGTCATAGTGTGCTGAATACAGGCTATAAAATTATGGGAACGGGCAATAAAATGAGGCTGTACGACAATGCGACACTGAAAAAAGGCAATAAAACAGCGCGAGCTAAGACGTTATTATTCAAAAATGGCATACTGGCAAAGGGCTATGTGCAGACATCTACGAAGGAGCGGCTTTATAAAGATGGCTTTTTAGCAAAAGGGACGACGATGTACCCACAAAAAAATGTTGCGACGGCTAAAAAATTGTATTTATATCAGGACGGCTATTTGTACAAAGGGCTGAAGCGCTATCGTTATTTAAATCAGTACACGTATTTATTTAATAACGGCTACCTTGATACAAAGGATTACCGCCTACATGACGATGTATTATTCCATGAGGGACGTAAGGTGCTGAAAAAGATGCTGTATCAGGGGAATTACTATGAGCGCGGCATACTCGCAACGGGTTATTATAAAGAGCTATTTTATATTAAAGGGATTCTTGCAAATGGGATGTATAATGGTGATGAATATAAGGACGGCAAACTACAGTTTACAGTCGATAGTATAGAGGCCATTGACCGTACCATTTTACGAGTGAAAGGGAAGGGCTTAACAGGTCTGCGCAAAGACGATGTAAAAGTAGATGGCACTGCATCAGTTGGGCTATCGTATCCAGAGGACCGCGTAATGGAGGTTGATTTGGAAATGCCATTACCGCTGAATACACCGACTACAGTACGTATTGGGGACCAGATGTTTACGGTGAGCTATATAGCGGATATCCAACGCTTTGGTCTATGGGAAGATACTTTTGCTGAAAATGAGCCTGTGACGCTACAGTTTAACGTAGAAAATACAATGCAAACAGTGGATATGTTAAAGCTACAAGGCTATGAGGTTACATTCGAGGCAGATGAGGCGATTTTTGAAGAGGGTACGACGTCTACAACAGGGAAATTACGTGGCGGTACGGGAACATCTTCTGTTAAAATTACGCTGAAAAATGCGGATAAAACGTATGAAAAAACGATACCGGTAACGTTCACTAAGCTTCAAGCAACAGAGGAGCAGGAGCCTTATACACTATCTGTGAAGCGTAAAGAGGGCTATAGTGCACTACAAAGTAATACATTAGTGATTGGTGAGCAAGGTTATATTTCCTCAGCTGCTTTTGGTGGAGGACCGGGTCGTATTGATGGTTTTGGACTAGCGCTGACATCCTCAAATCCAGCTGTCGCGGCCATTGAGCAAAAGCCTGTAAAAGAAGGGCGTCTACCAACGGACCAAATTATTGCTAAAAAAGCAGGTAAGACAACCATTACGATTGCAACAAAAGGCTATAAGCAAGAGTTTGAGCTTACGGTTGTAAATGATGAGCGTAAGCTGACGACTGTGGACGCACCGAGTAAATACGAAGCGGTTGTTGGGAATGCGAATAAAGAAAAAATTCCGGTGACATTACTAGACCAATATGGTGATTTTATGGAGCTAGAAACGCCAATTCGCATCGTCTACCCAGCGATTGTTGGGATGCCGGATGAAGGGAAGCTATATAATAGCTACGCACCATTAGAGTTTAATGTGAAGCAATCGGGGCAAGCCGGTGATATTTTGTATAAAGATGACGAGGGTAAAATTCTAGCAAAAACGACGGTAACGACGGAAGGACTTGCGACGAAGGAGCATCTTGTATTAGATCGTAAATCCGAAGAAACCCGGCATCATGTACAAATGTCGGCATTAACGCGCTTTGCTTTTGAGGATGCACGCGGGAAATATGCAGGTGGCGCGACTGTTGCGGATTTAAAAGGTTATCGTATTCAATATAATCCGGGAATGGTTATGATCAATGGGGTGAGTACGGGCGAATATGTTTTCACTGGAAATGAAGCGACACCAGATGTATCAATTGGTGGTAGACATGAGGGGCATACAACGCTGAATTTTTATAATCCACAAGGCGAAAAGGTGCTAACGACAACGTGGTATTTCTATGACGATCAGCCATCCATTATTCAGCTAACTACGCACGATATTGCGACGGTGAGAGCTCCGACGACGCTTGGCTTCCGTGATGTTCTTTATACGAGAGAAGAAGCTGGTAAGGATGACATCGTCGAAAAAATCACCTTATCGAGAGACAATGATTATCCTGTACGTAGTGCGAGCGAACGAAGAAGCTGGGTAGGGCAATACGACGAAGTAGATTCGCCTTATGTTAACTATGGCGATTTGTATGTTGATTATGACAATGATGGACAATTTTCACCGTCAGACGAGCGTATAGCAGATCTTACAACAGAGGACGAAAAGAACTATGCGACGACTGGACGGATTGTAACGGAAAAAGGTCAACTTAAAATCAAGTATGGAAAAATTGTTTCAAAAGTAATTGATGTAGAATAAAAATAAGATTGTCCCTGAATTTTCTTATATGAGCATTCAGGGGCTCTTTTTTGTTAGGAAAGGCTTTATACTAATCTATTTTTGCGATAAGGGACTTTCGTTGTTTTAATTTTTTTATTTAAATTAATAAAAAAATATCAAAATATGTTTAGAATAATCAGAAAACTGGTATAAAAGGTAATGTAAAGAATGGGTTACGATGGATTTAATTTCAGGATTATTAGCAACGATTTTAGGAATCTTAGGTAAATTATTAGGTGGCTTATAAGAAGTAATGAATAATAGGTGTGGAATTCAAAAAAAGTAGGCATTGCGTTTGAGCGCAGTGCCTACTTTTTTTAGCTTATGAAAGAATGTTTTTTTCCTTCGCCTCTTTTAACCACAATGGGAATTCATCAAGTAGCTGGTCATACAATTCCTCATCACTTACCGCTTCCATTGCCTGTAGGTGGAAGAAGTTCGCATTATCCACAACGCGGCCCTCCATCGTATCGAGCTTTTGAAGTGTATCAAAGTTGCCATTGCCAATACCGATAAACTGCCAAAAAATTGGCTTGTCTGAAGAGGACATAATGAATTTTTTAATGCCCGCTTTGCAGCCACCATCATTTAAAAAGACGATAAAGGCCGGTGTATCCTCAGGTTCTTCTTTTAAATATTTTGTCATAACATCCTTCATTACTTGCGGCTCATCATTACGTCCAAATTTATGAACATTGTCATTCGTTAGTACAGCCTTGTCGATATAGCCAGAGAGCTCATTTTCTGTGACAGCTGGCAGACGAGAAAATTCATTATCGTAAATCCATACATCCATCGCCCCGTCATCGTCAAATTGACTAGCGACCGCAAGCACGCGCTCAACCGCCTCCTGCACGACACCTTCCTTATACAATTTACGCATAGAGCCTGAAATGTCTAAAACAAGACCTACGCGTGCCGTTACGCCAGTAAGCTTTTTCTTTTCTAAAACAATTTTTGCAGTTTGCTTCTTTAATGAAATTGATGACATGTTAAAACTCCCTTCTCATGTGATACTAGCTTATTTCTACATGCAGACATAATGTTCCTTTAAAATGTATGATATAATGACAATATATTCCATAAATATACCGATGAGGAGGAACTACTATGTGGCAACAGCAGATAATTGAAACAAATCGAGGTATGTTTGAGGTATTTGTGGCAGGTGAGGGTGAACCACTATGTGTAACACATTTATATAGTGAATTTAATGAAAAAGGAAATCTTTTTGCGAATCAATTTGTAGCAACGCATCGCGTGTATTTAGTGAATTTACGAGGCTGTGGACAATCGACGGATGATACAGCCATTGCTTCTTATAGTATGGCGGATAGTGTGCGCGACTTAGAGACAATTCGTGAGGCACTAGGTCTAGCAAAATGGGCGTTTGCTGGACATTCAACGGGTGGGATGCTGGCGCTCGTTTATGCGATACAAGCATCTAGCTCACTGTCGTTTATCGTGGCAGGTGGTCTTTGTGCCTCAAATGACTATATGAAAAATCCAGCAAGTATTTACTGTAAGGACAATTTACATAATGCGCGCCTTCGTGAAATTTTGGCGATGCTCGCAAACCCCGCTTCCACAGCTGAAGAACGTCAGGACGGCTCAAAGGAATGGTCACTTATGTCACTGTATAAGGCGAGCAGCTATGACAAGCTGATTAGTCGTCCAAACAGCGGTAAAACGGTATCGAAAAGATTGAATTATTTCTCATATGAGGAGTTGCCAACCTTTGATGTACGCCCGCAGCTAAGGAATGTCACGATTCCAGCCTTTATTTACGGTGGGAAATACGATGCACAATGTCCGTATGAATATGCAGTCGAAGCGGCGGCGCTACTCGGCAACGCAACACTTACGACCTTTTCAACAAGCAATCATTTCCCATTTGTTGAGGAAGAACAGGCATTTGAGCAGTTTGTCGAAAAAATGATGCAGCAGAAGGTGAACCATTGATGAAGAATGTGGGTTGGGGTACACTGTCACCCCTTTTTGTGCTCGTTGGCCTCATCTTATCCATTTCAGTGGGCACCCATGAGGCATACGGAGACAAAATCATTCGTATGTTAGGGCTAGATGTCTGGTCAAATGGGGATGATGGCGTTCATTATACACTGTATTACTTATTTATTTTTTACATACCAGCACTTATATTAGGATTGAAATTTAAGGAGCATTTTGGCGCCACACTTGGTAAAAATCTATCGTTATGCATCGTTGCCATCTTATCCGTAACGATTTTACTCGTTGTCATTTAGGAGGGGGAAATATGCACGTAAAATGGGGAGAATCCATTGTAAAGCTAACCTGGCAAAAACGTACGACACTGCCACCTTTATCGCTTATTACAAGTGTTCATGGCTTTTGCTTTTATCAAGATAAGCTATTGCTTGTAGATTTAAATGCGCGCGGCTGGGATTTTCCAGGTGGGCATATCGAAAACGGCGAGACTGTAGAAGCATGCTTTAAACGAGAAGCCTTTGAGGAGGCCTATGTCGAGGGTGACTGCACACTGCTAGGTGCGATTACTGTTGATCATCATGATAACCCTGCCTGGACAGAACATAGCCCCTATCCGAAAGTCGGCTATCAAGTATTTTACAAAATGAAGATTACAAATTTCTTACCTTTTGAAGGGCAGTTTGAATCATCACAGCGCAAGCTCATTCATCGAGCAGATGTTTCACTGTATTATTCAGGATGGAATGAGGTTTACGAGGCGATAATGGATAGTATAGAGTAAAACAGAGACAAACGTTTTTAGCGTTTGTCTCTTTTTAGATGGCTTAATCCTCCGTAATCCGCGGAAGAGTTGAAAATGGATGCGTCGTAAAATTAGCGATAAAATCCCAGCACTGTCCGTCTAATTGAATCATTAAAAAGAATTTTTTTTGACGAGCTACATCAAAGGTAAATTCATATTTCGTCATGTCATGCGTAAGTGGGATGTGCTGCTCTGAAGTGATGACGATATTTTCGCCATTCTCCGCATCACGAGCCACACGACGATAAGCTTCCTTTAACTGTACCTCATTCGAAATTTGTCTTACCGTATAATAGTCGCCGCTCGCGATTTTTTGCGTATCCTTTGGCTCACTCGATAGGTTTGGAACATAGCTCTATAAATGCTAATTTAAACGTGTACATATAAAATCACTTAAAGATGTACAAATTTACCATTAAATGTAACATACTAGAACTTGAGGTGAATAGTATGTACATAAA
>NZ_JBHUOR010000009.1:0-1428 GCF_042686175.1 Kurthia populi
CAACACGCATATCTAACTTAATTTTGTATTAATTGATATTTATGTTAATTCATCGAAACGCTACGCTAAAGAAGAGACCATTAAATGGAAATAATTTCTTCTGAATCCAAGTTTATATGATACACTTTTGGATCTCTGCGTAGCTTATGACGACGAACCCTCCCATATCTCTAGGCGTCTAATTGCGCGTACATTCCTTCGTTCGGTCTGTTCATAAGGCAGAGGCTAGCGATGCTCCTATAGGGACTCATTCATGAAGTGAAAGGTCGAAGGTGATGAATCGTGCTGGCTTCTCCGTGTTATCCTTTTGCTTAGACTTTCAGTCAAATGTAATCAGCTAGCTGCTTTGAGAACCGTAAAGTCTGTCATCATCTGATGTTCATCGAACATCACTTTCTTTTTGCACAAGGCATGTAAAATCTTTAACAGTTTCCCACAAAGTACGACAATAGACTGCTTCTTCCGTAAAGGATTTTTCGTCCTTGTCGTATAGTACTCATGAAGCGCTTTGAAAGCAGAATTATGAAGAATTAAAGGCATCATAACGCGGAATAAAANTTTTAACAGTTTCCCACAAAGTACGACAATAGACTGCTTCTTCCGTAAAGGATTTTTCGTCCTTGTCGTATAGGACTCATGAAGCGCTTTGAAAGCAGAATTATGAAGAATTAAAGGCATCATAACGCGGAATAAAAGCGCCCTTAATTTACGCCGACCTCGTTTAGAGATTCTTTTTTGTCCTTTTGATTGGCCAGAAGAGTTTTCACGCAATGTAAGCCCCGCTAGTTTAATTAATTGGCGTGGATGTGCATATTGTGCGAGTGAACCGACTTCTGATAATAAATCGACAATAGTAATATCTCCGATACCAGGAACGGACGCCAAATAATCATAATCCGTCATTTGTTTCGCAAGAGCCGTTAGCTGACAAGTTAGTTCATCGAGTTGTGCCTGCATCATATGGTACTGAGAAAGTAGCGTGGCTATTTCAAAACGTGCCATCACAAGCCCCTCTGTTAATCCAATTGAGTGAGGCGCAATACGGACTAATTGTTTCGATTTTGGCAGTTGAGGGCTTTTCAGCCCTTCTACTTGGCGATAAAGGGAAAGCAGTTCTTCAGGCGTTTTCCCTTGAATATCCATTGGTAGCGGTGTTTTTTCAAGCACCGCATACGCCATTTTCCCAAAGCTTTTGAATACTTGTGTAAACTCTGGGAAAAATCGATCTAGCCAACGGATAATGCGATTTTGAAGTGCGCTCAAATCTTCTTGAAGCTTTGAACGTAAGGTCGCACCGTTTCTTAATTCTGCTTCTACGCCTTCTAAAAGGCGTGGATAACTAAATCGGCCATCACGTATCAAACGTGCGATGACCAGCGCATCCTTTTGATCATTTTTCGTCTGCAGATTATCGTCAAGTTCTTTCGA
>NZ_JBHUOR010000090.1:0-9119 GCF_042686175.1 Kurthia populi
ATTGATCAACAATCGACCAAGAAAGTGCCTCAACTGGAATACCACACAGGATGCATTTGAATGTGAAGTGGTGCAGTTAATTTGACAATCTATCATATAAAAAAAGGATTGCGGCTTTCGCAATCCTTTTTTTGAGCATTGAAGGAATTAACGTTCGATTGGATCTTTTAAATCCCATTTTACGTGGAAGGTTACGCTGTTTTTTCGTTCATGCTTATCATCTAAACATTCTGTAAGAAGTCCAGACATATTTTGGTGTTGCTCAGCTAAAAAGCCAGCTTCTAAGCGGAAGCAACGATGTGTAATATGTAGTAAATCTTCAGCACCTGATAATGTAAAGAACGCTTCATCTTTTGATTGTTTATCAAGTGTTAAGGTGCCCCAACTAGCATCTGCGAAAAATTGTAATACTTCGTCTAGTGTCGTAGCGGGGAATTTGCGTGCTAGCTCTTTACCAGCCCAGTAGAGAATATCTTCTTCATTTTTACCTAAGATAGAAGACAGAATATGGTCTCGGATAAGCTCGTAGCCAAACGCAGAAACATTTTGTGTTAATTCTTGCGACATATGACCACTTCTTTCTTAAAATTTGTCTAAAATTTGAATGAGATAGAAAATATTTGTTTGAAATAGATAATTCAACTCATTTATAGCGGTTTTCACACGTATAGGACGCTTTGAAATTGCTTTGGTTTCCTTGACGCTCAATAGTTATGAGAGTACAATGAACTTGTCATAATATTGTACCATGATAAAGCTTGTAGTGAAACCATACGTTAGCGAATCTAACGATGGTTAATCTTGTGCTGCAAGTTTTAAGTACTGAGGGGGGTAACAGTCTTGGCGAAAGAAAAAGAGTTTTATTGGCGTCGACTACATTCACTACTTGGTTTAATTCCTGTAGGTCTGTTTTTAGTGTTCCATTTATTAGTCAACTTCCAAGCTACTAAAGGTGTAGAAGCTTTCAACGAAGCAGCAGGCTTAGTTGAAAAAATGCCATTCTTATTAGTTTTAGAATGGGTTGTAATTTATATTCCTTTAATGTTCCATGCATTCTATGGTGTATACATTGCATTTACTGCAAAATCAAATCTAAAACGTTTTGGTACAACACGTAACTGGTTCTTCATGTTACAACGTTTATCAGGTATTTTCTTAGTAATTTTCATTGCTTGGCATATCTGGCAAACACGTTTACAAAAAACGCTTGCAGATGCTGAAGTTAACTACGATATGATGGCTGACATCGTATCAAACCCAGCAATGTTAGCATTCTACATTGTTGGTATCATCGCAGCTACATTCCACTTATCTAACGGTATCTGGTCATTCTTAGTTAGCTGGGGTATTACACAATCTAAACAATCTCAAAAAGTTGCAACTTGGGTAACAATGATTTTCTTTGTATTGCTATCTGTAGTAGGCGTAATGGCAATTTTAGCTTTCGTTTAATCGATAAGCTAATTTATTGAAAACGCTAACTACTATTTGAACGAGGAGTGAGAAAAAACATGGCGAAAAGCAAACTTCTAGTTGTTGGCGGCGGTTTAGCCGGCTTAATGACTACAATGAAAGCTGCTGAAATGGGCACAGAAGTAGAATTATTCTCATTAGTTCCGGTTAAGCGTTCACACTCTGTATGTGCGCAAGGCGGAATGAATGGTGCCGTTAATACTAAAGGTGAAGGGGACTCACCTTGGATCCACTTTGATGATACTGTTTATGGCGGTGACTTCTTAGCAAACCAACCACCAGTAAAAGCAATGTGTGAAGCAGCACCTGGTATCATCCACTTACTAGACCGTATGGGCGTTATGTTCAACCGTACACCAGAAGGTCTTTTAGATTTCCGTCGTTTTGGCGGTACAATGCATCACCGTACAGCGTTCGCTGGTGCAACAACTGGTCAACAACTTCTATACGCACTTGACGAACAAGTACGTAAATGGGAAGTAGAAGGCTTAGTTACAAAATTCGAAGGCTGGGAATTCCTAGGCCTAATCTTAGATGAACAAGGCGTATGTAAAGGTATTAAAGCACAAGACCTTGCAACTCACGAAATCCGTGCATTCCGTGGTGACGCAGTTGTTATGGCAACTGGTGGCCCTGGTATCATCTTCGGTAAATCAACAAACTCAATGATCAACACTGGTTCTGCAGCATCTATCGTGTACCAACAAGGTGCTAAATACGCAAACGGTGAAATGATCCAAATCCACCCAACAGCAATCCCTGGCGATGACAAATTACGTCTAATGTCAGAATCTGCTCGTGGTGAAGGTGGCCGTATCTGGACTTATAAAGACGGTAAACCTTGGTACTTCTTAGAAGAAAAATATCCTGCGTACGGTAACTTAGTACCTCGTGATGTTGCGACTCGTGAAATCTTCGACGTATGTATCAACCAAAAATTAGGTATTAACGGTGAAAACGTTGTATACCTTGACTTATCTCACAAAGATCCACACGAATTAGATATTAAACTTGGTGGTATCATTGAAATCTACCAAAAATTCGTAGGTGATGATCCTCATAAAGTACCAATGAAAATCTTCCCAGCAGTTCACTATTCTATGGGTGGTTTATATGTAGATTACGATCAACATACAACAATCCCTGGTTGCTTCGCTGCAGGTGAATGTGATTACTCGCAACACGGTGGTAACCGTCTTGGCGCTAACTCATTACTTTCAGCTATCTACGGTGGTACTGTAGCTGGTCCAAACGCAGTTAACTACATTAAAGGTTTAGACAAACACGTTGAAGACCTTCCATCTAAAATTTATGATGATGCAGTTCGCGAAGAACAAGCTAAATGGAATGAAGTTATCTCAATGGATAAAGGTAACGAAAATGCTTACCTTCTTCACAAAGAGCTTGGTGAATTAATGACAAACAACGTAACAGTTGTTCGTTACAACAAACAATTACAAGAAACACTTGAAAAATTAGCTGAATTCAAAGAACGTTGGAACAACATCAACGTAAATGATACAGCTAAATGGTCTAACCAAGGTATTCAATTTACTCGTCAATTACGTAACATGCTTGCGCTTGCAAACGTAATTACAAAAGGTGCGTTACTACGTGATGAATCTCGTGGTGCTCACTACAAACCTGAATTCCCTGAACGTGACGATGAGAACTTCTTAAAAACAACAATTGCTGAATTCACACCGTCATTTGATCCAATTATCACTTACGAAGAAGTTGATTGCTCTATGATCAAACCTCGTAAACGTGACTACACAGGAGGTGCTCACTAATCATGGCAGAACAAAAAACAATTACTGTTAAAGTAAAACGTCAAGATAGTCCAGAGGCATCGACTCGTTGGGAAGAATTCGAAGTTCCTTACCGCCCAAATATGAACGTTATCTCTGTTCTTATGAAAATTCGTGAGAACCCAGTAACTACAAGTGGTAAAAAAACTACTCCAGTAGCATGGGACATGAACTGTTTAGAAGAAGTTTGTGGCGCATGTTCAATGGTTATCAATGGCCGTCCACGTCAATCATGTTCAGCTCTTGTTGACCAATTACAACAACCACTTACAATCGAACCAATGAGCACGTTCCCAATTATCCGTGACTTACAAGTTGACCGTTCACGCATGTTCGACTCACTTAAAAAAGTTAAAGCTTGGGTTCCAATCGATGGTACGTACGATTTAGGTGAAGGTCCTCGTTTACCAGAACGTAAACGTGAATGGGCTTATGAGTTATCAAAATGTATGACTTGTGGTGTTTGCTTAGAGTCATGCCCTAACGTAAACTCTGGCTCTTCATTCATGGGTCCAGCTCCTTTATCACAAGTTCGTTTATTCAACACTCACCCAACTGGTGCAATGGTGAAAGACGAACGCTTAAACGCTATTATGGGAGACGGCGGTCTTGCTAACTGCGGTAACTCTCAAAACTGTGTTCAAGCATGTCCTAAAGGTATTCCTTTAACAACTTCTATTGCTTCACTTAACCGTGCTGCAACAGTTCAAATGTTCAAAAACTTCTTCGGTTCTGACCACATGGTCGACTAAGAATATTGAACAAAAGCCACTCGCTTCTGCGGGTGGCTTTTTTGTTTGTAAAAAGAAAATATGTGCAATTACGAGAAAAAGTTGGTAAAATATGAGAATGAACAACTATTCATTTATTTGGGGGGATTTACATGTTACCAGCATATATTGAGGATGTACAAACATGGTTGGCAGATTTTTATTATTTCGAGGATATTAAAGTACGTTTTTGTGAAACAGATTTATTTGGTCATATGAATAATACAGTGCCATTCATTTATTTCGAGCAAGTGCGTACAGCGTATATGGAAAATAGCGGCTTAATGGCACAAGAGCTTGAGCCAGGTGTCTTCGGTGTGCCGGTCATGGCAAATCTTCATTGTGACTATGTGCAACAGGCCTACTACAATGATGTGTTAAAGGTTGGTGTGAAAATAGCACGTATTGGCCGCTCATCGATTGATATGCATTATGTTGCACTGAAGGGACAAGAAATTATTTTTACAGGAACAAGTACAGTCGTACAAATGAATAAAAATACAGGAAAATCTATAGCGTTCAATAATGAGCAATTAGAGTCACTTGCCGGAACAGTTAAATAATTCAGAAATAACTTGCTTATTAAGGCATTTAAAGTCAAAATAGAGGTTATATATACTTTACGGGAGTGATTTTAATGCCGCATGACGAGTTAACTGAAAATATTTTAAGTGTCGAAAAAAGTTTGCGACATATCGCCGGCAACATCAAACAAAAAGGACGCGAAATTTTGAGTAATTATACAATTACGCCACCACAATTTATCGCGCTTCAGTGGTTAGATGAACTTGGGGACATGACAATTGGCGAACTTTCTACTAAAATGTATTTAGCGTTTAGTACAACAACTGATTTAGTCGATCGTATGGAACAGAAAGAATTAGTCATTCGTTCTCGCGATACGAAAGATCGTCGTGTGGTCCGTGTACATTTGTTGGAAAAGGGTAAACAAATTATTACGGAGGTTGTTGAAAAGCGACAAGGCTATTTACAAGACGTTGTGAAAGATTTTGACGATTCGGAAGTGGAGGTTCTTTCAACACTCCTCTTACGAATGTATCAAGAAATGAAAGAGGAATGAGGCGGTTAACGTGAATGCTCCAATTGGAGTTATTGATTCAGGTGTTGGTGGCTTAACCGTTGTAAAAGAAATGCTTCACTATTTACCTAATGAAGAGATTTACTATATCGGTGATACAGCGCGCTGCCCATACGGTCCAAGAACGCCTAAAGAAGTCGTGAAATTTACATGGCAAATGGCGAATAAACTGGAAGCGATGGGTATAAAAATGCTTGTCATTGCATGCAATACGGCAACATGCGTAGCATTAGAAAGTCTACAAAAACATAGCAACATTCCGATCATCGGTGTCATCAATGCAGGTGCACAAGCCGCAATCAAGGCGACGAAAACACATGATATCGCAGTTATCGCAACAGCGGGTACAGTGAAAAGCGGGGCGTATGAAAATGCCGTAGCATCACTTTATTCATCAAGTAAAATTTCATCGCTTGCATGTCCACCGCTTGTACCGCTTGTAGAAAGTGGCGAGTATGAAAGTGAATTTGCTTTTGACTTAGTGAAAAAGACATTACAACCATTAGAAAAAAATCAGTTTGACACATTAATTTTAGGATGTACCCATTATCCAATTATTAAAGATTTGATTCAACGTGCAGTTGGCGATCAGGTACATATCGTATCCTCAGCTACTGAGACAGCGAAGCAAGCATTAGATATTCTACAATTCAAAGGTATCGAACGAAGTGCCACAACTGCACCACAACATCGATTTTTTGCAACAGGCTCATTGCCAATCTTTAAAGATATTGCAACGAACTGGCTACCAATCGATGACGTGAATGCAGCGCGCATTACGTTATAACAAACAAGGGGCTGTCCCGCAGTAGCTTTTCTTCAACAGAAGAAGGTTTTGCATGGCAGCTCCTTTTCTACATATGGAGGGAATTAATTATGAAACAAGTCGTTATCGCTACAAAAAACAAAGGGAAAGCACATGATTTTGAAGCCATCTTTAAACCACTTGGCTATGATGTATTAACACTATTTGATGTCGCACCAAGCATGGATATTGAGGAAACAGGAACAACCTTTGAGGAAAATGCCATTTTAAAAGCAGAGGCACTAGCAAAAGATTTACAGCAATTAGTCATTGCCGATGATAGTGGCTTAGAAGTGGATGCACTAAACGGCGAACCAGGCGTTTATTCAGCACGTTACGCAGGCGACCATGATGATGAAGCGAATATCGATAAAGTGCTTGAAAAGCTCTCAGAAACGCCAGATAAGGACCGTACAGCACGTTTCGTATGCTGCCTAGCAATCACAGGTCCAGAGATGGACACGATGACTGTAAAAGGCTACTGTGAGGGTCAAATCTTACGTGAACGCCAAGGAGAGGATGGCTTTGGCTACGATCCGATTTTCTACATGCCAGAGCTCGGCAAAACATTAGCACAAGTAAGCGCAGAGGAAAAAGGCAAGGTGTCTCACCGAGGCAATGCACTGCGTTTACTAACAGAAAAATTAGCGGGTAAATTATAGGAGGGATTCGATGAAGATTGTCGTATTAAGTGATACGCACGGAGATGCTGCAATTATTCCTGATGTGATCGCAGCACATCCAGATGCAGCGTATTATTTCCATTGTGGCGATAGTGAGCTTGCCTATGAGGATGTGCATATAAAAGACTGTAAACGTGTACGCGGGAACTGTGATTATGATGTGAACTATCCAGTAGAGGAAGTGATCGATGTCGAGGATAAGACGGTATTTATGACACATGGTCATTTATTTAACGTCAAAACGACGCTGACACCACTTGCGATGCGTGCACAGGAGGTTGGGGCCAATATCGTTTTATTTGGTCACTCGCATGTTTTAGGCGCTGAATTAGTTGATGGCACACTCTTTTTAAACCCTGGTAGCCTCAAATCACCACGTGGCCGTAAAGAAAAAAGCTATGCCGTCATTGAGACAACAGCCGATAGCTATAGCGTTACATTTTTAGACGATCAACATCAGCTCATTACAAAAATTAATTTCTAATTCTATATTAAAAAAATTTATTGACGCTTCTAAAAACGTCCTATATAATAAGTATTGTCCTAATCGAATTAGGCAATACCGTCTCAGTAGCTCAGCTGGATAGAGCAACGCCCTTCTAAGGCGTCGGTCGGGGGTTCGAATCCCTCCTGGGACATAATTATAAACTGAATAAATTCAATAACATCAAGCACTTCTGCTTATGATGATTATTTACAAGTCTTGTACGAATTAAGTACTCACTTTAAATAACTCATGAGTGGAGGTGTTTTTTGTTTTGACTAAAAGAAAAGGAATATTTGATACGGGATTTAAAGACACAATTGTACAAGTGGATTCACAAATAAATAAGAGAACAGATATTACAATTCAACAAGCTAATAATGTTATTTTACGTCAACTTGAAACAGGTGGTTGTAGAGAACGAACATTATATGATTATGATAAAATTGTAAGTTATTTTATACGTGATACAAATATTGTGTATTTAGCGGATATATCAAATGCTTCGATTTATAAATGGCTTGAAGGAATAAATGTGAAAAATTCAACAAAGCTAACACGATTAAAATGTTTTAAAGCCTTTTTAAGTCGTTGCCATGATAATGGTTGGTTTAATAACCGATTTTGGAAATCTGTAAATGTAAAAGTAGACAAGAAGATAAAAGAAGGTGCGTCAGATCAAGATGTAAACTTAGCATTATCATTACTTGATATGACAAAGTTTATTGATTTACGTAATGCAACAGCCATTTTATTAATGTATCGTTGCGGTTTACGAATTGGAACGATAGCACGAATGAAAGAAAGCCAAATTGATTTTGATACAAATAAACTTCTTTTAAGTGGGGAAGTAATGAAGAATCATCAAGGACTGATTTTACCTTTTAATAATCAAATTCGTAATTTCCTTGAAGTTTTAATCAATCAAAATAAGAAAATTCGTAAGGAATATAAAGAAGATAATGAGTACCTTTTCATAACGATCAAAGGCAGATTTACTTCTAATTCAATGACTTCAAATTGTATTCAAAAGGGTTTACGTAAAGCGAGTGTTGAATATGGTTTGAAAAATATTAATCCTCATGCTTTAAGAAGGGGATTTGCGAAGAATCTTTATACTAAATCAAATGATTTATTGCTTGTTTCAAAAGCATTAGGTCACAATGATTTATCAGTAACAACGCAATATCTGCATACGGAATTAACAGACGTTGCAGATAAAATGCGAGAGCATTTATAAGTAGTAAAAAAGCCCACCTACTGTAATAGGTGAGCGATACTCAATTTAATGCAACACGACTAAGAATTACAACTAAATAAGAGTATTTTATAATCTTCATTTTACTTGAAAAAAAGTAGAAATGCAAAGGTCTAGTTTGCTATTGCCTTTTTTAGCAAATACTCACGCTGGAAACCTAGTAACAGCGATAACTAAATTTGACAGGTTACGACTTAGCCAACGCAATAATTAAGTCTAGGCTACATTAAAGCATTTTCTCATTCATGCTGTAGCTGAAATGGTGAGAGCGACCAATTAAAAGGCTAGGGGGTTTACTAAACGTGTACGCACGTTGTAGCTTATTCACGCTTTATATTTAACAAGTTCCTCAAAAAGTAGGATAGTTATTAAGTTTATACACAAGACCGTTGTATAGACGTATCTAGCAGCATAAGGGTAGTAATTTATGTGATGTGATTAAGAAGTTGAAAAACTTGCAACTGAATGAGAGCAAACGATACTAACAATACACTGTGACGTTTTGTGATTGCGTTGTCTATCTGTATTTCATTTTTTAAAATTTGAAATATAGGTAAACAACTTTTGCACCAAGCCTTCAATTCCTATTCGGTTTTGTGCCAAAGTTCAGGCACCGTCAATAATTTTGTGCAAATGACTCAACCCAAACTTGGTAGATCGTCACATTTAGCGATCAAACATCGCTTCTAATTCGGCACGTGCCTGGTCAAATCCAAGATGACAACGTGCGAGGAAG
>NZ_JBHUOR010000091.1:0-9970 GCF_042686175.1 Kurthia populi
CTCTGTATATTATGCGCGTCAATGCCAGTTGACACTCAAGCATCATACAGGAGGGCTTTTTTGTTTTCAAGTCTCTGAAAATCCTTCTAACAGGAATGCTCCTATCTAGTTATTAGTACCCGAGCTAGCATAGGCTAAAGCATAAATGGTTTAATTTTTACATGAATTGGAAAGAGAACAGCAAGGAGCTGATAAACATGAAGGTAATTGGATTTGAGACGTATGGAGATGCATCGGTACTAGAGGAGCGCGATATCGCGGTACCTGTGCCAAAAGAAAAGCAAGTATTGGTTGAAACGCTTTATACAGCGGTGAATGTATATGATGTTGAGGTGCGTCGCGGCGATTTTGCGAATACGCCATTAACACAATTTTATGTGCCAGGGAATGAGGTTGTAGGGCGAATTGTTGCAGTAGGGCAAGCTGTCACAGCATTTTCAATAGATGATATTGTAATTGCGAAAACGGCACGCAACGGCTATGGTGAATATGTTGCGGCTGGGCAGAGCCATACGTTTTTAAAGCCTGAATATTTAACGACAGCACAGGCCGCAAGTTTTTCGCATACGGCTGTCACGGCTTATTGGGCACTGCATGGCTTTGCAAAAGCACAGCAGGGTGAAACGGTCGCTATTTTAGGCGCCTCGGGGAGCGTTGGGAGCTTTGCCATTCAATTAGCAAAGGAAATGGGCTTACATATTATTGCGGTCGCGAGTGCGCGCAATGAAGCGTATGTACGTGGGCTCGGTGCAGATGATTTTGCCGATTATCACCAAGATGAAGCTGCCTTCGACGGGATAGCGGATATTATTATTGATGCGTCCTTACTTGGTAAGGGAGGTCAAGCGGGTATTCGCTATGCAAAGGATGGTGCACGCTTTGTTGGGCTCACAGGCTTACCACATACAACACGCTCAGTTCAACTTATTGACGGACAGCGTACAAAAGATATGACCGACAAGGAAGCGATGGATGCACTTATCGATCTGCCGCTTCAAGTACGTGAGCCTGTAGTTTTACCATTTACAGCAACCGGTGCGCGTGAAGCACATGACATGCTGGTGGCAGGTAACCATGACGGCAAGGTTTTACTTCAGGTGCGCGAATCCTAAAAATTGTATGAATTATGACTTAATTTGCAACAAACACACACATCGCCTTGCACAAGCGACGTGACATCGTTAAACTTACGTCAGAAAAAAATGCAAGAAAGCTGTGTGAGAGATGGAGTTCGTTGTTTTTGGATTATTTGCATGTAGCTTATTGCTTTGTGTCGCATTCAATCAATCGATTTTGCTGGCACTTGCGTTTGGCTATATGCTCTTTTTTATGTATGGCTTAAAAAAAGGACATGCTGTACATGAGATGCTGCGCTTTTCATGGCAAGGCATTCGTCAAATTAAAGGCATGTTATTTATTTTTATCCTTATTGGCATGATGACCGGCATTTGGCGTGCAGCTGGGACCATTCCAATGATTATTGATGTTGCAACGGGATTCCTTGTGCCGGCGATTTTTATTATTGTCGTCTTTTTACTCAATTGCCTTGTATCCGTTTTAACGGGTACTGCCTTCGGTACTGTGGCAACGATTGGTGTTATTTGTATGACAATCAGCAATGTAATGGGGGAAAACCCCTTATTTGTTGCTGGTGCGATTTTATCAGGTATTTACTTTGGCGACCGTTGTTCACCGATGTCGACAAGTGCGCTGCTTGTCTGCGAATTGACGCATATGAAATTATTTGAGCATATTCGCCAAATGATTAAAACAGCAGCCATTCCGTTTGCACTGACGAGTGCGATTTATATCGTATTAGGCTTCATTCATACGCCAGAGGCAAAAACTACGCATGTTACAGCTATTTTCGCTGATAGCTTTGTGTTAAATGGCTATACGTTAATACCAGCTGCCCTTATTTTTGTGTTGCTGCTATTGAAAATAAAAATTAAACAGACAATGCTCATTAGTATTCTGTCAGGAATTATTATTTGTGTTGTTGTTCAAAAAATGTCGTTCACTGATATTGCAGCAACACTTTGGAGCGGCTATATCGCAGATAATCTACAATTAGGTGCGATGCTTGATGGTGGAGGCATTTTATCGATGGTGAATGTTATCGCTATCATTTGCCTATCATCGTCCTACTTTGGCATTTTCAATGGCACGAATATGCTAGAAAGCATTCAGCATAGTGTAGAGGCATTGGCACATAAAACGACCAATTTCTTTACCGGAACGATTGTAGCGATTGTAGCGGTCATGATTTCATGTAATCAGACGCTCGCTGTTATGTTAACCTATCAATTAAATAAAGACATTTATCATGATGATAAAAAAACAGCGAGTATGCTAGCGGATACGGCAATTGTCATCCCACCACTTGTACCGTGGTCTATTGCCTGTGCAGTGCCATTAGCGGCTGTTGATGCACCGGTAGCAAGTATTTTATTTGCATGTTATTTATACTTATTACCGCTTGCTGGAATCATTCGTTCATTTTATATGAAAAAGCGTGCAATACCCGCATTGAAGCCACTGTAAATCGTTTGTCATTTTCATTATCTTTAGTACAATAGAAAACGATGAGGTGACAACATGAAGAACAAGAAATTTTTAAATTCACTTGGCCTAATTATGCTTATTATTTTTGGTGGTAATTTTGTTGTGAATTATATCCGCCACGATCAATTTGGTACGGTAGAATTAATCGGTGGTATTATCGGCATCGTTTTATTATTAATTGGAGGCATTGTTATTAAAAATGATGCACCGAATAAGGAACGATAGCACAAAAAAGAGGCTGGGATATACGTATAAAAACAACCGTTCATATGAGCATAAGAAAAACCGGAATCGCGCTGTAGCGTGGTTCCGGTTTTTCGTTGCGAACACTAAAAAAGGAAGATGACGTGTTTTGTCCCAGCCTCTTTTTGTATTTTAACGCCAAACATAATATTCCCCGTGCCCATCAATTTCTCTTAAAATTTTTTCCGAGACGATTTCACCTTGATAGATAGAATCTACATGCAAATGTGTATCAAATAGATTATGTAGACGTGATATAGAGGCTGTTCCATACTATTAGTCTGCAATAAGTGAAGCAGTTCTTCTTTTAGGGCGGGTGGAAATTGATTCGCTACATGCGTATGGAAAATGATAATTTGAGTGTTTTCCTGCAGTGCCTTTTTTAGAAGGAGAGGCAATAGTGGTCTGAAGTCTCCTTCTATTAATTGACTCTTAACATACCTATTTAATTGAATCGCTGTTTTTAGATTTTCTTTGCGCTGCGTTAATTCAGGCCATATTAGACATTCAAGCCATAAAGCTTGTTCCTCATCCTGTGTATCGACAATGGAAAGAGAAGGTAGTGTGCTTAATGGATTACCTAAATTTTTTGCGTAGATTTTTAGTGGACTATTAAATTGTCCAAACTGAATGAATGGCTGCTGCTCAATAGGATAATAAAAGTGTTCGAGATTCAATAAGAGTCCGGCACTTGTTCCAATTTCAATGATTGCTAAAGGCTTTAGAGATTTTGCAGCGATTCCACAAAAAGAACCGATCGTGATTGCATTGTCATCATCGCTAGCATCGACATTTATTTTATCGATATTACATCGTTTCACATTGGAAGCACGAAATTATAAGTTTGAAATTTTGATGCTTAATCAGCATGATGGAGCTGAGCTGTTACAATCTAAAAAAGCGGATATTGTCATAGACTTAAATCCTACAAAGCAAAAAGACAGTCATGCAGAAAAACTTATTAGTGCACCATTAAAATTAATTTATTCACCCAAGCTACCAATGGCCGACGAAACAAGAGATGCGCGCTTACATTATTTATTTACAAATAATGAGCTTGCTATCGGTTATTTAAATGAGCATGTCTCAGTGCTGTAATGGCTAGAAAATGAGTATCCAATCCATTCCTTTACAGGGGGGAAAGATAGTGTTTTTGCTATTCAATTAATGCAAGACCAATTAGTCCTTGGCTTATTAACAGAATTTTTAGTAGAAAAAGAATTAATGAAGAATGAATTAAATGCATTAACTATAGGAGATATTGCAAATTTTTACGAGGTAAATATATTTGCTTCCTACAACCGTAATCAGCAAAATATTCAATCTTTTTTACATAGTTTGCGAAGTTCTTTAACATAAATCGATGGTTATTTTATATTTACCGTTGACAAACAAAAAATAGAAGCGTAAAATCATAAAACGTAATCATTACTATTTAAAAAGAGGTGTCTAGTATGCGTGTAAACATTACATTAGCTTGTACAGAAACAGGAGATCGCAATTATATAACGACAAAGAACAAACGAACGAATCCAGAACGTCTAGAATTACGAAAATATTCTCCGAGATTAGGGCGCGTCACATTACATCGTGAAACAAAGTAGCGATAAAAAATTTTACAAAAAAATAAATCGTAATAATTACGATTAAGGAGTGGCGACAACATGACAAAAATTCCGGTGACGGTACTGAGTGGGTATTTAGGTGCGGGGAAAACAACGATGTTAAACTATATTTTACAAAATGAACAAGGCTTACGTGTCGCAGTTATCGTGAATGATATGAGCGAAATTAACATTGATGCAGCATTAGTCGCACAAGGAAGTGGGATTTCGCGTACCGATGAAACATTCGTAGAATTATCAAATGGCTGTATTTGCTGCACACTGCGTGAAGATTTATTACTGGAAGTACAGCGTCTCGTAGATAAAGGAAATATCGATTATATTGTTATCGAATCGACGGGTATTAGCGAACCAATTCCAGTTGCACAAACATTTTCATACAATGATGAACAATTAAATATCGATTTAACGAAAAGTTGTGTGCTTGATACGATGGTAACCGTTGTCGATGCCAATCGTTTTTGGACAGACTTTCAATCGGGAGAGAGCTTACTTGCACGTCAACAAGCGGCTGGGAATAAGGATGACCGTGATGTGGCCGATTTATTAATCGATCAAATTGAATTTTGTGATGTGCTCGTCATTAATAAATGTGATTTAGTTACGCCACAGCAATTAGCGCAATTAGAGCGTATATTAAAATCTTTACAACCAGAAGCCAAAGTCATTCGTACTACATATGGCGAAATTGATCCGAGTGCTATTTTACATACTGGTCGATTTGACTTTGAAAAAGCCTCAGCAGCGGCGGGATGGTTACAAGAGCTAAATAATACCCATCATACACCGGAAACAGAGGAATACGGCATTGGTTCGTTTGTGTATACACGTACTTTACCATTCCATCCGGCGCGCTTTAAAAAATGGGCAGATCATTTACCACTATCGATTGTCCGTTCAAAGGGCTTTATTTGGAGCGCTGGGCATCCTAATATGGCGCTATTATTTTCACAGGCAGGCTCGTCTGCAACATTGTCACCATTAACGTATTGGGTAGCATCTCTACCGAAAGCTGAGCAGCAACAATTAATGGCGCAGGAGCCTGAAGTGTTAGCAGAATGGGACCCGGAGTTTGGAGATAGAAAGACGCAATTAGTATTCATTGGTATGGATTTAGAGCAAGAAGCCATTACGAAACAACTAGATGCATGCTTACTAACGGCGAAGGAAATGGATGCGGATTGGTCCACATTTGAAAATCCATTTGATTGGCATGTTGCACATGAATAAAACACGTATTGTGCTACTGAGCGGTTTTTTAGGAAGCGGAAAGACAACGTTATTAAAACATCTATTAGCACAAGAAGATCAACAGCATGTTGCGGTCGTCATGAATGAGGTAGGTGAGGTATCGATTGATGGTAAGCTATTGTCTCCGGATACACATCTTTCAGAGATTACGGATGGCTGTATTTGCTGCACAGGACGGGATGAATTAGAGCGCGCAATTTTAACGCTATATCAACAGCAAAAACCTGATGTGATTTATATCGAAAGTTCTGGAATCGCACATCCACTTGAAGTTATTGATGCTTGTTTATCCCCCGTAATTGCTGAGCATATGACAATTCAAAAAGTCATTACAGTAGTAGATAGTGAACGCTGGAGTAAAAAACATCTTTATCGTAAACCGCTTCAAAAATTAATGGATGAACAAATTAAATATGCAGACCAAGTATTAATTAACAAAGCGGATTTAATTACGCAACAACAATTTGAAACAATCGTACAAGATATTAAAATGATTCAGCCAAATGCACAGTGGCGCATGACAACACATGGTCGTATGCCTCTTGATACACACTATTTTACACATGCAAATGGACGTGCAACGGAGGCGCATATGGAGCATCATTTACATGTGCATCACTTTGTTTATACATTTAAAAAAGTTATCTCAAAGCGGGCCCTTGATACATTTGTAAGAGCGTTACCCGCTACTGTATTTCGTATAAAGGGCTTTGTGTCAGTAGATGAGTATCCGGAAAAAACAACCTTATTTCAGTATTCATTTGGTGTTCCCCTATATTTTCCACAGGAAGTCAAGTTCCTAACAACACTCGTTTTTATCGGAGAAGATTTAGAAATTGAGCAATTAAAACAACAATTGGAGGCTATATAATGGCAAAAAAATCAAAAATCATACGCAATGAAAAACGTCGAGCTACAGTTGAAAAATATGCAGCACTGCGTCAACAATTAAAAGAAGAGCATAATTACGAGGCATTGCAAAAATTACCGCGTGATGCATCGCCAGTAAGACTTATAAGACGTTGTGAATTAACGGGTCGCCCACGTGGTAATATGCGCAAATTTAACCTATCACGCATTCAATTCAGAGAGCTTGCTTACAAAGGTCAAATTCCAGGGGTTAAAAAAGCAAGCTGGTAATAGAACGTAAAACACTTCTAAAGAATTTTCTTAGAAGTGTTTTTTAATTAGTAGCTCCCTTATAGCAACTACACGATATGATACCCTGCTAATGAATAAATGTTAACAGGGGGATATATGCAAATTTTTAGCTATTTAAATCGATTACACTACGATATTGAGAAGGTGCGTATGTCCATAACCGTAGCAATTGGCGTTCTTTTAATTGGTGTGTTATTAATGCAACAACTCGTACAAGTGACCATTTTGCAAATGATTGGCTGTACGATATTATTTGCAATTTACGCTATTTTGCATTGGTATTCTGGTAGTCTTATAGCGCATCTACGGATTTTTTATTTTGTCATCCAAAGTGTCGTCATTCTGAGCTGTGTGCTTGTAGTACCAATTGCTTCACCCATTATTTTCTTAGGGTTGGCATCTTTATGATGGCAGATGATCCGATGACAAAAATCATTGGTCTAGCATTAACTTTTGGTGTGTTATTTGATGCCTTTATCGTGCGCATGATGATTGTCCCCACATTGATGCTTTTAATGGGCAAAGCGGCTTGGTATATGGCGAAATGGTTAGATAAAATATTACCAAATGTTGATATTGAAGGCGAAACAATCATGAGCGAAATTGAAAAAGAAAAAGAGCAGAAATATTAATTTCTGCCCTAAAAAAACGTACATCGTAAAAAATGTACGTTTTTTTTATGCGATTTTTAAAAAATTACGTACGTAACATATATTTTCGCTCAGGGCGCCCGACCGTTCCATAGAGAAGGGCAGTTTCTAGCACTTTTTCAGCAACTAAATGCTCTAAATACCGGCGCGCAGTTGAGCGACTAATACCCATTTTTTCGCTCAGTTCATTGGCAGTCACCTTATCCAGCTGTTTCGCGATAAAAAGCTCCTTTATCGTATCAAGGGTATGTGTGTCGATACCCTTTGTTGAAGTAGTTGCTTGTTCTTCAACAACTGTATGTAAAAAGAGCAAATCTAATTGTTTTTGTTTGAAATATTCGTTTGTAGCAAACATTTTTTGCTCTTTTTGTGATTGTTGAATCGGCGCTTGTAACCGCTCCTCATTAAAAGGTTTGACAATATAATCATAAACTCCGAGCGCTTTTAGTGCATGAATATGCGTCGCTTCAGCCGCTGCTGTGACCATTACAATGGCGACTTTTGGGTGTCTTTGACGAATATGCATCACAAGTTCGTAGCCCTCAACATCTGGGATATAGAGGTCAAGAAATAGCATATGTGGAACCTGTTTTGAAGCGAGTGCTTCTTTTACTTCCTGTCCATTACGAAAGCTGCCAGTTACTTTACAGCGTTCTAATTGCTCAATATACTCTTGGTGGATATTCGCAATACGAAAATCATCTTCTACAATCCAAATATTCATTATGAATTCCTCCTCAATACTAATAAGAAGCAGGCACCTGATAAATCACCAGCATCTAAGAAAATATCGCCATCTACTGCCTGCATTGCTTGTTTTGACAATGCTAAGCCATGACCGCGATCATAGCCCTCATTTGTTGAAAAGCCACGTTCAAAAATTTTCGTGGCGAGCTTATCATCGACGCCATCACCACTATCTTGCACTTCCATTAATAATTCATGCTCATATTGTTGAATGCTTACACGTACTTCTTTTAACGTATTCTTTGATTTTAATACCGCTTCAATCGCGTTTTGTATTAAATTTCCAAGCGCCATTGTGACGGCATTAAGTTGTTCATCTGTACAAGGCATGAGCGTATCATCCAGCTCAATCTGTAAGATAATATTTTTTTCCTGCGCTTCAATCATTTTACCGACAAGTAAAGCATTTAAAATCGTGTAGGGCTGTTGATTAGTAAATGAATATTGTTGATGCTTGTTTATTTGGTCTTGTTCAATGAATTCAACGGCTTCTTTGACTTGATGACGCTTTAAAAGACCAAGCAATAAATGCATTTTATTTGAGAATTCATGTGTTTGTGCACGCTGCATTTTGGCTTGCTGTTTGACGTGTTGTAGTTCATTAATAACTTGCTCATATTCATCTTTTTTCCGCAACGTATAAAGCGCACCTTCACGGTCTTTTTTTACATACAGTGGTTTCTTCGATAAAATAACGGTTTCCTCTCCAAGTGCCATTTCTACCGCTTGAAATTCAGATTTTTCGGTTAAGCGTAGAGGAATGATATCACTAATGTCCCGTTCCATTAGAACCTTTTCTTTATTAAAAAAATGATAAGCACTTGGGTTTGCAGAAGTGATAGTATGATTTTTGGTTGTGGTAATGATGCCGTCGCTCGTCGTTTCTAAAATGGTTTGATTGAGCTGATAAAGCCTTGCAATCTGCTTAGGCTCCATATCGAAAAGCTGTTTCTTCATATAAATAGACAATAACATGGCACAGAGTACCCCGATCAAGCCGACTAAAATCGAAATACGTAGCCAATGAAAGAATACGCTATCAATATTTTCTTGGACGGTTGAGGTCATAAAGCCAACAGAAACAATACCAATAATTTCCCCATCTTTTTTGACAGGGACTTTTCCGCGAATTGATTTTCCTAAGGAGCCTACGCGTTCTGTAATAATTGATTCACCTTTTTCAAGCACAGGAGTGTTATCACCGCCAACCATATGAAAGCCAATTTTATCTGGCTCCGTATGAGAATAACGAATGCCGTCCATATTCCCTACAACGACATAAGCAGCACCGATATTTTTCCGAATGCTTTCCGCTATCGGTTGGATGGCTTTACTCGGATCTTTATCATCAAATGCGTCAATAATATCATCTGTATCTGCTACGAGATGAGCTGCTTGGAGTGCTTGCTTCGCAATTTGTTTATTTGTCGTTTCTTCGATATGATGTTCAAGTAAGACAAGGAAAATGCCACAAATAAGGAAAATGATTGTACTGAAGTAAAGAATCATTTTTGTTTGAAATTTCATATAAATCACCACGCAATCGCCTTCGTTCCTTCTATTATAAGCGGTTTTGGTCATTTAGCGAAGGGGATAGAATTACAGAAAAAAGATTTTTATGCATTATAGGAGCATTCCTGTTAGAAGGATTTTCAGAGACTTGAAAACAAAAAAGCCCTCCTGTATGATGCTTGAGTGTCAACTGGCATTGACGCGCATAATATACAG
>NZ_JBHUOR010000092.1:0-10769 GCF_042686175.1 Kurthia populi
CTTTTTATTCTATACAAAAACAAAAAAATTACAGATAAAAAGGACTTCGGCATCTTCATTTGCCGAAGTCCTTTCTTTAGCTAGGGTTTTGTCCCAGCCTCTTCTATTTGTTATTTAGAATAAACCGACAGCATTACCGTTTTCATCAATGTCCATACGAAGAGCAGCTGGTTCTTTTGGTAATCCAGGCATTGTCATAATGTCACCGGTTAAACAAACAAGGAATTTAGCGCCAAGTTTTGGAATAACCTCACGTACTGTAATCGTAAATCCTTCTGGGCGACCTAATAATTTAGGTTGATCTGTTAACGAATATTGTGTTTTTGCCATACAAATCGGCAAGTTACTCCATCCAAAACGTTCAATGTCCGCTAATTGTTTTTTAGCTGTTTCTGCAAACGTAACATCGGCACCACCATAGACTTTTTGAACGATAGCACGCACTTTATTTTCAACACTGTCTTCTAAATCATAAATTGGTTTGAAGTGATTATCTGTTGCAAGAACATCTAATACAGCTTGTGCTAACTCAAGACCACCTGCACCACCTTGTTCCCAAACATTTGTTAACGCGATTTTTACACCGTTTTCTGTACCCCAGTTTAAAATAACATCTAGCTCTTCTTGTGTATCTGTAATAAAACGATTTAACGCTACAATCGGTTCAACGCCAAATGCACGAACAGTTTCCACATGTTTCGCTAAATTTTGCATACCCGCTGCAATGGCTTCAGGGTTCGCTACTTTTAATTCTTTTTTATCGACACCACCATGCATTTTCAGCGCACGTGCCGTCGCAACAATAACCACAGCATTTGGTTTAAATCCAGCTTGTACTGCCTTAATATCCATGAATTTTTCAGCGCCTAAATCGGCACCAAAGCCCGCTTCTGTTACAACAACATCCGCCAATTTACGTGCTGTTTGTGTTGCTTGTACCGAGTTACAGCCGTGCGCAATATTAGCAAATGGACCACCATGAATAATAGCAGGTGTACCTTCTAATGTTTGAACTAAATTTGGTTTAAAAGCATCTTTTAATAATAAAGTTAATGCTCCTTCTACTTTCAAATCGCGAACTAAAACAGGTTCTCTTTCATATGTGTAACCAATAACAATTTCACCTAAACGTTTTTTCAAATCTACATAGTCTGTAGCTAGACAGAAAATCGCCATAATCTCTGAAGCAACCGTAATATCAAAACCATCTTCACGTGGAACACCCTGTGCAGGACCACCTAAACCAACAATCACATTTCGTAATGAACGATCATTCATATCTAATACACGTTTCCAAAGAATGCGACGAGGATCAATATTCAATTCATTTCCACGATGGATATGATTATCAATTAATGCTGCAAGCGCATTATTTGCTGTTGTAATGGCATGTAAATCTCCTGTGAAATGCAAGTTAATTTCATCCATTGGTACAACTTGTGCGTAACCGCCACCTGTTGCGCCACCTTTAATTCCCATAACCGGCCCTAAAGATGGTTCACGCAAAGCAACTACTACTTTTTGGTTTAGTTGATGCAATGCATCTGCAAGTCCTACAGTTACTGTAGATTTCCCTTCGCCAGCTGGTGTTGGATTGATTGCTGTAACTAATACAACTTTTGCATCTGCAGTTTGATTTTTTAATTGTGTCACATCGATTTTCGCTTTATATTTCCCATATAACTCAAGCGCATCTTCTGGAATTCCAGCCGCCTTAGCGATATCACCGATGGGTTGCATTGTTGCTTTATTAGCAATCTCTAAATCAGATAGTGGTGTAGTAACATTTGACATGTATAATCCCTCTTTCTTTCATCTGAATGTTTCGAAACTTTCTAGCCTTACATTACTACAAAATACCTTTCACTTCAATGGAATCGCCGTATGACGCTATTAATTGACAATAAAAAGAAATTCATGCTATAGTCGTTTCATTAGAGGAATGTCCTTTAATCGAAATTTGGCGACATATGGAGGGAACGCTCATGCACCAAGGTACGGTAAAATGGTTCGATACAGTGAAGGGTTACGGCTTTATTGAGTGTGATCAAGGAGATGACATCTTTGTTCATTTCACAGGAATTGTAGCGGAAGGCTTTCGTACATTAGAAGATGGGCAACGTGTTCAATTCGATGTCGTTGAAGGAAACCGTGGCAGTCAAGCGGCTAATGTAATTGTCATTTAATTTCATACAATATAAAAAGGACGAATCTGATTGATTCGTCCTTTTGTTATGCTATTTCTCTTCAGCTAATTCTATTTTCTTTTGTGCTTCTGGTAATCTTTTAATATCAATGCGAACAATTTGATGATTGTTTACTTCAAGCGCAGTGAAACGGAAACCTTGTTCTTCAATTAAATCCCCTTGTTTTACATCACCTAGGTGCGCCATAAACCAACCACCAATTGTATCAATATCTTCAGCTTCAATTTGCATACCAGTTAAATCATTCACTTCATCTAATAATAATTTACCACTTACATTAAAATGATTTTTATTGAATTCATGCTTTTCAGGAAGTTCATCTGCATCAAATTCGTCACGAATTTCGCCAACGATTTCTTCAATAATGTCTTCAATTGTCACTAAACCAGATGTACCACCATATTCATCAAGTAAAATAGCAATATGAATTCGCTTCGTCTGGAATTTAATTAATAAATCACCAATTGGAATGGTCTCAATTACTTGAACAATTGGTTGTACAAATTCACCGACCGTTTTTTGACCACTTTCCTCATGACGAATCATTTCGGTTAGTAATTGTTTCATATTCACAAAACCAATCACATGATCCTTATCACCATCGATAACTGGATAACGTGTATATTGTTCAACATCCATTAAGCTAAATACTTCTGTCAATGTCATCTCTTTATCGAAACTAACAATTTCAGTACGTGGCACCATCACTTCTTTGGCAACACGATCATCAAATTCAAAAATTCGATTCACATAGTTAAATTCAGAAGGATTGATTTCGCCGCCTTTAAAACTATCTGCAACAATCATACGTAGTTCTTCTTCGCTATGTACCTCATCGTTTTCAGACATCATTTTCAGGCCAAACAAACTTGTTAATAACCGGGCAGATCCATTTAATAGCTTAATTGGTAAATACATAATTTTATAGAATATCATTAATGGACCTGAAAAAGCTAAAGTTACAGCCTCTGCTTTTTGAATAGCTAATGTTTTGGGCGCCAATTCACCAACTACCACATGCAAGTATGTCACAACTGAAAAAGCAACGATAAAGGATATAACAGATGCTAGATTTCCTTCTATTCCTGTCATTTCAAATAGTGGATGTAGTAATTCTTCGACTGTTGGTTCTCCAATCCATCCTAAACCAAGTGCAGTAATTGTAATACCAAGCTGACATGCCGATAAATATTCATCTAAATGCGTAATGACTTGCTTTGCTTTTAATGCACGTTTATTGCCTTCTGCAACTAATTGATCAATTCGCGTTGAACGTACCTTTACAATTGCAAATTCTGTTGATACGAAAAAGGCTGTTGCAGCAATCAATACTACAAACAATACTAAATTCCAAACTATCTCTCCGTCCAAATAAGTTCTTTACCACCTCAATGATGATAAAGAATTCACCTCCTGTAATATGTAATACTATTAATGTAATCAAAAATAGTCTTAAAATGCAATTTATATGTATAGGAAAGTGAAATATTTTCACTGTCATATCTTATTGTTTAATAAAAAAAGCTCCTACATATAGGAGGAGCTTTTTAGCACATAATTAAACATTTACTGGTTGGAAAAACTCTTCATACAATGCTTTTAAAATGGCATCTTCAAATTGTTGTTTCACACCAAATGATAAAGATACTTCCGAAGAACCTTGGTTAATCATTTCAATATTTGCACCCGTACGAGAAATCGCTGTTGCAGCACGAGCAGCTAGCCCCGTATTATTATTCATTCCTTCACCTACCACAACAATCATTGAGAAGCCGTGACGGAAATGCACATCATCTGCATGTAATTCATCATATACACGTTTCACAATACGCTGTTCTTTTTCCGGATCTACTTGATGGCTGCGAATAATAACGGAGATATCATCCAATCCAGATGGTGTATGTTCATATGAAATATTTTCTTCTTCTAAAATTTGTAATAATTTACGACCAAAGCCGATTTCTCTGTTCATTAAGTATTTACTTACATATAAAATTGAGAAACCTGCGTCAGCAGAAATTCCTGTTACAGGACGACGATTTATTGTACTTTCTGAAACGATACGTGTTCCTGGTGATGCTGGGTTATTCGTATTTTTGATGTTTACAGGGATTTTTAATTTAAATACAGGCATTAACGCTTCATCATGAAACACTGAGAAACCCGCATACGATAATTCACGCATTTCACGATAAGTAATTTCGGTAATTTCGGCTGGGTTATTTACTACTTTCGGGTTTGCACTGAATACGCAATCTACATCCGTAAAGTTTTCATAGATATCTGCTCCTACTGCAGCGGCTAAAATAGCACCGGTAATATCTGAACCTCCACGGTCAAATGTACGCAATACGCCTTGTGCTGTGTACCCAAAAAATCCTGGGAAAACAATAATTTCATTTGAATCTTTTAACGAGCTTAAATTATTATATGCTTCTGACAGTGCCATTGTTCGTGCAGGTGGTTCATTAACAACTAAACCCTCTTCGGGACTTACATAACGCGCTTCAATGCCAATGCTATTGAAATACATAGCAATCATTTTTGCATTATTATCTTCCCCACTTGCTTTTAAACTATCTAACACATACTCAGGAGATACTTTAATTGCTTGTTCACAACGTGTACGTAAATCCGCTTCGATAATATCTGAAATTTCTCTATCTAACCCTAAACCTTGCGCATTTTCTTCGTAACGTTTTACAACCGCTTGTATTTTATCTTCTATCTCTTCCCCAGCAATCACAGCGTTTGCCAAATCGATTAATAGATCCGTCACTTTAATATCTGCCGAATCGCGTTTCCCAGGCGCTGATACGACAACAAAGCGACGTTGTTCATCACTTTGAACAATTGCTGCCACTTTTTTTACTTGTTCCGCACTTGCGACGGAAGTTCCACCGAATTTACATACTTTCATGTCATCAAATCCTTATCGTCTGTATTTTTAGAATAAACATATGTCTTCCATCAGTGTACATAACAGATGTTAGAATAGTCAATATATTTTCCTTATTATTCTTGCAAAAATATTCCGAATTTTCAACAAGGTGTAATAAAAGCGTCTAATTACCGACTAGACGCTCTAATTCTTATTCTTTTGAGTACATTTTTAATAATTCTTGTCCTAAGAATTGCAATTGCTCGCCTACTGTGCAAGATTCAATACAAAACTGATGAGCTCCCGGCTTGCCACGATCTTTACGTAATTGCTGTTTTACAAAGCAATCATCACAATATTTCTCCATCGTTTCATCAATTTCACTAATAATATTTTGTTGATTCAACAATGAGATCACCTCAATTTCAAGTATTGTAATATTCTACTCTCTCCTATGATATGATGCAAGTATCATTTCTTCACAGAAAGTAGGGTTTATATGTTAGAAATTTATATTGATGCAGCAAGCGCTGGAAACCCAGGGCCATCTGGCATTGGTATTTTTATAAAAGGAGAGGGGCATCTTTTAAAAATAAGCGAGCCAATTGGTGTTACGGACAATCACCATGCTGAGTTTCAAGCATTTGTCCGTGCAATGAAAGAAGCCGAAAAATTAACACCTTCTATAGTATCTCTACGCTCCGATTCAAAAATTGTCGTGGCATCTATCGAAAAGCGGTATGCTAAAAAAGAATCCTATAAAGAATTATTAGCAACGGGTCTAGCTATTAGCGATACCTTTCCTTTATTTTTCGTGCAGTGGATCCCTGATGAACAAAATAAAGCCGCTGATGCACTCGCACGCGAAGCAATTCATAAAAACTAAACATGCTAACTAGATAAAAAAGCAGGAATCACACATAAGCGTGATTCCTGCTTTTTTATACACAACTTACTTGTTCTTTAGCATATAACAATGCCCCAATTGCGCCGCTAAATCCTTCGTCCCCTAAAAACACAGCTGTTTTCTTTTTCAATTTCGTATAACTTGTAATAACATCTCGTAGTTTCGTATTATGATCTAGTGTTGTACCAATATACACAATATGCTCAACTTGATATTGTTCAGCTAATTGAATACTCAATGTCGAGACAACTTCCCCAACAAGCCCCATCGTCGTCGCTAAAATATCTGCCTTTACATAATCTTGTGGTGGTTTCAACCCTACTTTACCAAAATTACTTGCTGTTAAATCTGGATCAAGCGGTGCAGGTACCTCCATTCCTTCAAAAATATCAGCTACCATCAAATCAATATTTTTTCGCTGCCCGGTAGCAGCTAAACTTGAAATTTCATGATAATCGTATTCTCCAGTCATTAAGGCACTCAATCCAACAAGTGTCCCTCCACCAATGCCGGTACCACTAACACGTGTATACGCCTCACCATTTTTATAATGGATGGATGTCCCTGAACCAATATTCGCGACAATACAACGTTCTAATCCGCCTTCTTGACGCTTTAATTGATAATTCACTCCGCGAAATGTTGCTTCAAACTCCACTAATGAATGACGTGTAAGAGAATCATTTAATAATAGATTCAATTGCTCTGCTCGCCCACCTGTCATACCAAGTATTTGAATTTCTGGGTGTGCATTAATAAAAGCTGCTACTTGAGCTAAATCATTTGACGGATAATGACGAACTTGTAATTCATTATTTCCATCTGTGTAGGCGATTTTTGTTAATGTACCGCCTGCATCTATACCAATTGTATTCATATATAAACTCCTTTTTCGCTTCCATTACACTTTAATTCGAAAATAAGGCATTTGCAAATATTTCATACGCATTTTTATGATTTTTGTTCATATACAATTTTACCTGCTACAACTGTTTTCATAACTGCCGTCGATAAAATTTCTTCTTCTGTACAATGCAGTAAATCACGATCTAAAATTGTAAAATCTGCATCATAATTTGGGGCAATATGACCGCGATATGTTTCTTGGTTGCCTGTATACGCACTACCTACTGTATACATATGAAGCATTTCATATCGCGACAAACATTGTGAAGGCTGATAAACTTCGCCACCTACTTTCTTACGTGTTACACCTGCCCAAATCGTTTCAAATGGACTAATACGTTCTATAGGTGCATCTGTTCCTGCGCCTAGAACAATTCCTGCACGCAAAAACTCTTTCCATGGATATAAATAGTGACTACGTTCTTCCCCTAAACGTTCGGCAACCCATGGCATATCCGATAATAAGAACAATGGCTGTGCATCTACAATAATGTTTAACGCTGCTAATCGTTGAATTTGTACGGGCGTACATAAGCTCCCATGAATATAACGATCCCGCATTTCAACAGCAGGAACTTGTTCTAATGCTGTAATCACTTGCTCAATCGCTCCATCACCAATCGCATGAACGGCTACCGCTGTATTATGAGAACGTGCTAATGCAATCCAAGAAGCCATTTCCTCATCACTATGAATCTGAATACCCGTTGTTTTTGTCCCTTCATAAGGTGCATTTAAATAAGCTGTATTTCCTCCAAACGAACCATCTGCAAAAATTTTCATTGCACCCGGTTCAAGGAATGGATTATCAAATGTTACACCATCCGTTATCATTTCTTCAAAAACACGATGATTTCTTAACATATGTGCACGGAAATAGCGTTCCTTACCAATCACTCGATTATACGCACCAAAAGATTTTGTATAATGTCCAAAGTATCCCAAGTCTTCTGAGTGAACACCGGTGATACCATGAGCTACTAAATCATCAATTGCTAAGCGAATCATTTCATCTAATTGTTCTTCAGGAATATTAGCAGAAGCTAAATCAAGTAAGGCATCATTGGCATTTTCATAAAGTAATCCATTTAAATTTCCATGTTCATCACGACCATAAGCACCACCAACAGGATCCTCACTTTGTTTGGTAACTTTTAATTTTTCTAAACCTGCATGATTCGTTAAGCAAACATGTCGACAAACTCGACGTAATAACATTGGTCCCGAATAAAGCGCATCTAACTCGTCAATAGAAGGAATACGATCCATTCTATTTTCATCCCACATATCAATATACATCCATTCAGTACCATCTAATTTACTCGCTTCATCTCGCACTTCTTCTAAAAATTGAGCAGCTGTTGTCACATGATGAACTCTTCTCTTTAATAGAAGTTCACCGTATCCAATTAAATGGATATGACTGTCAATAAACCCTGGATACATTACTGCACCATTTAAAAATTGTTGTTGTTCTGCAAATGGTGCTAGTTGTTCATATGTACCCGTTTGAATAATTTTATCCCCATCTGTCAAAACAGCTTCGGTTGTATCACCTTCACCAATCATTGTATAAATTGTGCCACCATACCATAATGTTTTCACAACATTTCCCCCTTGTGCGAATCAAATTGGCATTATTATATCAGAAAATGGAAATTATTTCGAAAATCTGTTTTTTCATTGTCTATTTATGACTTTTTGCAGTACCATAAATAAGGAAACACTATAGAAGTTTGAACGGAGGTATCTTTGTGGTACAACAAAAACAATTATATAAAGAAGCGATGAATGTACTAAAAGCAACAAGTCGTACATTTTTCATTCCCATTACGTTTTTAGAAAAGGATATGAAAACAACAGTTGCAACTGCGTATTTATGTATGCGCGCAATTGATGAAATTGAAGACCACGAAGACATTACAGTAGAAGAAAAAGCACGTATGCTAACAAAAACTGCTGAGCTTCTAAGCACCCAACCATTTGATAATGCAGCGTATCTAGCAGAAATCGATGCATATAAATCGATTTTACCTGAAGTAACATTGCGCTTAAATGACTGGATAACATTATGTCCAGATGCAATTCGTCAACGTGTAGCAGCCTCTACAAGTGAAATGGCTGGCGGCATGGCAAAATGGGCATTAAAAGGTTGGGTTTGTCATACAAAAGAAGATTTAGATGATTACACATATTATGTTGCTGGCTTAGTTGGCGTTATGTTATCTGATATTTGGAAAACATTTGCGAATATTGATACAGACCGTGATTTAGCTATCGGTTATGGTCGTGGTTTACAAGTAGTCAATATTTTACGTAACCAAGACGAAGATGCTGAGCGTGGCGTAAGTTTTGTACCGGATGGCTGGACACGCGACGAATTATTCGCCTATGCAAATAACAACTTAGAAAAAGCAGAGGCTTACAATAAACAAATTACAAAACGTAGTATTTTAATGTTTTGTAAAATTCCACTCGCACTTGCACATAAAACATTAAAAACCATGCACAGTGGTAACGAAAAATTAACGCGGGCTGAAGTTGAAGCAACTGTTGCAGAACTAGATGAACATACAAAATAATGATGAAAAGAGGCTAGGATTTTGTCCCAGCCTCTTTTTATGCATTTTCCGCTACTATTCTTTTAAAAAATAGGCACGCGTTGCCTGACGTTGTTCTTCTAATAAGATGTTTTCTAATTCTTCATGCATCCATTGTAAAGTCTTTCCGTTTAAAAATTGTTTCATTTGTTGTTCTGCTTCTAACATTGTTTGATTAAACAAAAAGAATTAGATTCACAACCACTACAAGCTGTATTTTCATCTTTAATCATCGTACCAGCCACTAGATTTTTACATTGGAACATTGGTTTAAGTCCTTCAATTGCACGAATAACATGCCAAAATGTAATATCTGATGCTTCTTTTGCTAAACGATACCCACCGTTAACGCCTGGTATCGACAATACAATACCTGCTTTTGCTAATTTGCTAAAAACTTTTGATAGATATGTTTCAGATAATCCTTGAAATTCAGCAAGTTCTTTTATCCCTATTGTTTTCTGATCCGGAAGACTAATTAAATGAACGAGACTATGCAAGGCATATTCTACTGTCACACTATATTTCATTTTGTTTCACCCACTTCTTTCAATAATCGCATCGTATCATATTTGACTTTTATTTTAAAAAAGAATTTCTTAATTATAGACAATTTTTATCCACGATTTTTTATCTATTATTAATTGAAAAGGAATGATTTATTATGAAAAGTCGCATTAACTATTATAAAGTAAGCGAAGCAGGGCTCAAAAATATGTTATCAATGGAAAAATATATTTCATTGAACATGAATTTAACTAAGAAGTTAATAGAATTAGTGAAAATCCGCGTATCACAAATTAATGGCTGCGCTTTTTGTTTGAATATGCATACACAAGATGCACGTAAATTAGGTGAAACAGAATAACGTATTTATTTATTAAATGCCTGGAAAGAAACCTCTTTATACACTGAGCAAGAACGTATGGCACTAGAATTTGCAGAAATATTAACGTTAATTAGCGCACATGATATTCCAGATACGCTATATGAAGAAGTCCGCACACTTTTCGATGAACGCCAATATACAGGCTTAGTTTTACTGATTAATCAAATTAATTCATGGAATCGCATTGCAATTTCTATGGCTAATAAATTTGCTTAACTAAAAAAGTGCACTCTTTGTATAAAAGAACGAGCGCACTTTTTTCATATTGGAATACTTTTTATATGATAGATTGTCAAATTAACTGCACCACTTCACATTCAAATGCATCCTGTGTGGTATTCCAGTTGAGGCACTTTCTTGGTCGATTGTTGATCAATGA
>NZ_JBHUOR010000093.1:0-11099 GCF_042686175.1 Kurthia populi
AAAGTGAAGCCGCTGTTTCAAGCAACTGGAAACAAGCAAGCACTGTTCGTAGGAATCTCCCACTTCAAGCAACGTTCGAAGAACGGCTAAGTGGGGGTAGTTCAAATGAAAGAAGAAAAAACAACATCACCTATTGAAGGAGCTGATGATCGCTTATGAAAAAACTTAAAAAAATCGTTGCTACCTGTAGCTGTGCTGCATTACTACTCGTTGCTACAACACCGGCATCTGCCGCCTCCTATAAATTGGTCTATTATACGTTATACAATAAGAAAACCAATCAGCCGGTAAAAGGCTATGCTGTTTACAAAAATACGCTCTATTATGATGCGATTGAAAAGGTAGGACGCTATTCATATAAAGGTGTACTTTATCATAATGGTGCGCCCTATAGCGGCGTACAAAGACCTGATGGCATTCGTTATGTGGACGGTAAACCGCTAACAGGCTTTCACAACGAAAGTGGCAAATATTTTGTGAAAGGCATCGTAGCAAGTGGTACCTATGATGGTATTCTTTATAAAAATGGTCGCGCCTTCTCTGGTGTTGTCGATGCCATTCGTTATGTAGACGGTGTCCGATTAACGGGCATTCATAAAGACAGCGGCAAATACTTTGTTGATGGTATTGTCGCAAATGGTATGTATAATGGGACAATCTACAAAAATGGCTATGCCCATTAAAAAAGCAGGAATTGCGAACACCTACGCAATTCCTGCTTTTTTCTTTATTTTTTCGTATCTTCAGTTGTCGGCTCAATATAGGTATTATCATCTTGAATCGGATGACGCGTTACGCCATCGTCTTTTCCAGATGTGGCATTATCAAATGGCGTATACATATCTTCTACTGGGCGGCGTTTAATCACAACACGATAAAATGCGATACCAATGAGTACTAAAAACGCAACTGCAATTACAAGACCAATCCATTCCATGCCTATTCGCCTCCGTTCGTCATCGTTACAAATCTATACCCTATGTGCTGCTTCGTAACACATGCTTCAGTACTTTTCCAGAAGCATTACGCGGTAAGGCATCCATTAATTCCATCTCCACCGGTATTTTATACTTTGCTAAACGCTCTACACAATGCGCTGTTAGCTCCTCAACTGTCAGCGTCTGTCCTTCTTTTAAACAAATATACGCCTTCGGTACTTCGCCGTAAATAGGATGTGGTACTCCTACAACGGCTGCTTCAAGCACTGCTGGCATTTGGAATAATACTTCTTCCACCTCGACCGGATACACGTTTTCCCCGCCGCGAATCAACATATCTTTTTGGCGATCAACGATATATAGGAAGCCCTCATCATCAAGACGGCCTAAGTCACCTGTAAATAACCAGCCATCGCGTAGGGCATGTGCTGTTTCCTGTGGATTGCGTAAATAGCCGGTCATCGTCTGCGGTCCCTTGACAATAATTTCACCGACGACGCCATTTGGTACGGATTCACCGTCTGGTCCAACAATGCGAACAGCTGTTTTTTTCGTTGGCGGCTTACCGACAGAGCCGATTTTCTCCAATACGTCATTCCCTTTAAGTGTTGTGGAGCACGGTGCGTTTTCTGTTTGACCATAAAAATTTTGTAGTGACACATGCGGAAATAACTTACGCAACTTTGATACTAATTCATAAGGCATCGGTGCCGCACCATACGCAAATAAGCGTACATGCGATAAATCAAACGCTGAGAAATCCTCATTATTTAATAGCAGCATATACATCGCCGGCACACCAAAGAAAATTGTCGCCTGTGTATCACGCAGCCAGGTTGGCGTTTGTGTCGGCGAAAAGGCTTCTTCGATAATAAACGTACCCCCTGCCATGACAATCGGCGTTAAGAACACATGTAAGCCCGCACAGTGAAATAATGGTGTACAAATAAACATACGGTCCTGTGCCGTTAATCCAACCGACTCCACCCACTGCGAAGTTGCCTCATACACCGCACGATACGACAGCATGACACCCTTTGGCTTTCCTGTCGTCCCTGACGTATACATAATCACCGCAATATCCTCATCCTCTATGCTCGCTGCCTCAAATGGCGCATGTGTATAAATTTCAGGCAAATCCTCGGTTGTGAAGCGCTGTGCAATAGACATACCCGTTGCATCTAGCTTCGGCGTAAGTGCCGTATCACAAAAAATAGCCTTTACCTCCGAATGCTCGATAATATAAGCAATTTCTGCTGGTGCTAGCTTCGTATTAATTGGCATAGCGATAAGCCCTGCTAGCTGAATCCCAAAGTAAATGACCGGAAAATCATCATGATTATCCATAAAAATACCGATAATCGTATCCTTATCATATTCAAATTGCTGTAAGTATCCTGCTAAGGCAGTCGCCTGTCTATAGACGTCTCCATAGGTTTTTTTATGAGACCGAAATTCAAAGGCTATTTTTTCAGGCTGTTGTATTACTTGTTGCTTTAAAACGAGCGGCATACGTTTTTGCATGCATGTTCTCCCCTTTTCTTGTCAGCATTCCCGCGGCAAGTGCAATCATAAGTAATACATCATTCCCTTAATATGCCAATTATAATCCTTTTATCTACAAAAAAAAGCCCACAGTTGTGAGCTTTTCATACGCTAAGCGCCAATTTCTTCTAGCATTGCATCGACAAGTTTTAATAACTTATCATATGCCTCACCAAGTGTTTCATTTCCTGTATAATCTTTCATTGCATCAAAGGCAATGTTGATTTCCCAAATGCCCTCTTGTCCATTAAACATCGCACTTGATGAACCAAGCATCGGTGTTAAATTCGCACGTAAGTATGTCTTAATCGGGTTGCTGTATTTTTTTTGTAAGGCAAGGCCAAATAATGCGGTATGTATTTTAAACATATCGTCAAACTCAATTACTACGGCATCCATTTTACGATCTGTAAACTCTTTTGATTCCGCGTAAATATATTCAATTTGGTTTTGTGCCACATAGTTTAAAGGTTCTTTAAGGAATGATTCATCTGCTGATGCAATAATTTCCTCTGTCTCTTTATTACAGCGATCTAAGGCTGTCATTTTCATAATAATCCCTCCAATATCTATTTTATTATACTTTAATCTTGAGCAATACACAAAACTGCTCAAAATCATTCTATTTTTAATAGACTATGTATCGATTTTTCTATTTTCTGTTGAAATATGTCGTGTTTTTGCGTAAAAATATAAGAAAGTCTGAATTTTTCAGATTAATAGAACATTTAGTGGTAAACTGTACACTATACAAAAACATCAGTCTTTCTAGAGAACACATTCGGAGGTTACATAATGAAAAAACTATTCGCAAAATGGAATAGTATTAGCCTAGTCAATCGTATTATTGTCGGTATCGTTATCGGTGTAATCCTTGCACTCGTTGCCCCAAAATCATTGGCTGGCATTTCTATTCTAGGTACATTATTTATTAGCGCATTAAAAGCGGTAGCACCTATCCTCGTATTCGTACTCGTTATCGCAGCCATCTCAGGTCATAAGAACGGCCAACAAACAAATATGAAATCTATTTTAGGCTTATATGCGCTTGCAACATTTATGGCCGGTGCTGTCGCGGTAATTGCCGCAAAAATTTTCCCATCGACTCTTCACTTAAAAGAAAGCGCTGAAGAAATTACACCGCCAAGTGATATTTGGGAAGTACTTCAAAATATTCTATTAAATATTACAACAAACCCGGTTACAGCTATTATGAATGCCAACTACTTAGGTATTCTTGCTTGGGCGATTTTATTAGGTGTGGCACTACGTATGGCAAGTGACACAACAAAAACCGTTATTTCAAATCTATCAGATGCGGTATCAAAAATCGTTCAATGGGTAATCAATCTAGCTCCATTCGGTATCATCGGTGTTGTATTCGATGCGGTGGCAAAAAATGGCCTATCAGCATTACTTGATTATGGTCATTTAATTATCGTCCTTGTAGGAACAATGCTCTTTGTCGCACTTGTTGTGAACCCATTAATCGTCTTTATTTATACACGTCGTAATCCATATCCATTAACCCTGTTAACATTAAAGGAAAGTGGTATTACAGCATTCTTCACACGTAGCTCTGCAGCGAATATTCCCGTTAATATGAAGCTATGTGAAAAATTAAATTTAGATAAAGATACGTACGCAGTATCCGTTCCATTAGGTGCAACAATCAATATGGGTGGCGCAGCTGTAACCATTTCTGTATTATCACTTGCGGCCGCTCATACACTTGGAATCGAAGTAGACATTCCAACAGCTATTTTATTAATGGTGTTATCTGCTGTCTCTGCAGCCGGCGCTTCAGGTGTAACAGGTGGCTCACTATTATTAATTCCATTAGCATGTAGTCTGTTTGGTATCCCAGCAGATGTGGCGATGCAAGTCATTGCAGTCGGTATGATCATTGGCGTCGTACAAGATTCTTGCGAAACAGCATTAAATTCATCTACAGACGTATTATTCACAGCAACAGCTGAATATGCAAAAGAACGTAAAGAAGGAAATGTTTCAACAAAAGCATTATAAAAAAATGAGACTCGGACAAGTTGTTGTCTGAGTCTCATTTTTTTATGGCGATGCCCTCATGCTATACTAAAGACGAGGTGATTCGATGCATGCTGAACAACAACTATGGCGCACTGAAAAATACCGCGTGATGTACTATAGCCAAGCACATTACAATCAAATTCGTCATATGATGCGTGATGGCTGTACTGTAGAGGAACTCCAGCAAACGATTAATGAAGCGCTCACACTCACGCCTACAGACGGCAGCCGCTCGAATGCCCTTCAGCATATGTGGGGCTATTTTAAAAAACAGACGACAGACGAACAAAAGGCGCGCTACATCAAGCTGTTAGAGGAAAAACAATGGGGTGCATTACGCGCCTACTTAGCGACGCTTGCGCAACAATGTAACGTCGTCTATTTACAGCAAAGTACGATTTTACAACAGGATTGAGTTCAAAAAAAAGCGGGAATATCATAGATAACAACTGTAAGGGATGTGATGAAGATGATCGTCATTTCACTTTGTCTTTTAGTCTTTGGTGCTGTGATGCTTATTTCAAACGTCAAAGAAATTTTACGACAGCCAGAACCATATACTTCCCCTTCACAACAAGCCGTTATCATGCCACGTTTTTATCGACTCAAACATTGACACATAGTGGCTGGTCATCCAGCCGCTGCTACATAAGGATGGTGATTTGATGTCTATTGCGATTCTTCTCATTCTCATCGTCATTATTTTAGGATTAATGATCAATTTATTTGAAGCCTTTCGCCGCGCAAAACCTCCCGCCCACTTTAAAAAGCGGGAATATGAAGATGACGACTAAAAAGGTAGGCATTCCATCTGTGAATGCCTACCTTTTTAGATTAAAAGAAAACACCAATAAGGATTCCAACGACGACAACTAGTAACGGCGACCATTTCAGGAGCATAGCAAACAACAGAATCACCCATAAAATATCAAGCCATGAATGAATGGTCGAGGTGACAATCGGTGTAATCCAAGCAGCTATCAACACGCCTATTACTGCCGCATTCATACCATTAAATGCACCGCACCATTTTGGATTTGAGCGGATTTGTTGCCAAAAAGGATAGGCCCCAATAATTAATAAAAAAGCGGGTAAAAAAATCGCCACCGTTGCTAATAACGCCATAGGTATACCGCCTATAACCATGCCTAAATAGCTAGCAAAAGTAAATAATGGTCCTGGCACGGCTTGAACCGCTCCGTAGCCTACTAAAAAATCATTGAGTGAAATCAGTCCCGTTTCAACGAGGCGTTCTTCAAGTAGTGGCAAGACCACATGTCCTCCGCCAAAAACAAGCGCACCAGCCGTATAAAACTTTTCGAACATCACAAGCCATGTCGTAGGCCATAATTTCGCTATAAGCGGCAAGGCTACGAGCAGCACACCAAAGGCAATTAAAAATCCCGCAGCAATTCGCTTAGAAATAACATTCTCTACAAGAAGCGCTTGTTGTTGCTGACGTAAAAAGAGTTGTCCTGCAAGTGCTGCAATTAGTAGGACGATGATTGTACTATACGTCGTTTGCCAGTTTAAAAGAACAGCCGTTGCTACCACTGTTAGAATGATAGCCATTTTTGAATGCCAAATTTTTTTTGACATATCTAAAATTGCATGCGCAACAATTGCTACAGCCACGAGCTTTAAACCATGAAGCCAGTCAAGTGACCAGTTCCCTTTTGCATTGATGTAGGCAAAAATCATTAGCACAACTACCGATGGCAATGTAAATCCTAAAAATGCTACGATACTGCCTAAAATCCCCCCTTTTTTTAATCCAATTCCCATACCTACCTGACTAGATGCAGGACCTGGTAAAAACTGACTTAAGCTTACTAAATCTGTATACTCTACTGCTGTTAACCATTTCTTTTCCTTTACATAAACACGTTCAAAATAAGCTAAATGTGCACTCGGCCCGCCAAAGGATACGAGCCCTAATTTCAGTGCAGTCCAAAAAATCACGAGTAATTGTCCCATTTTCCACCCCTCTTTTCTTTATTACATCAATGTTCCATATAGCTGTAAAGTTGTTTTACAAACTCTTTACAAAATGGAAATGTTGCTGTAATAGCTTCGCAGGTGTTTCCTTTTTTTATCTAGTTTTCGGCACAAAAAAGAAGCAAGCCTCGTAACCGAGACCTGCTTCTTTTTTATTTTACTAAATCTGTTAAAACAATGACATTCGGATGCTTCGTCAGTGCCGTTGCCGGAACTTGCTCCGTATAATCATTATTAATCAACGCCTGTAATGCCGTACGCTTTGATTCACCAATCGCAATAAGTAAAATACAGTTCGCACGTAAAATTGATTGAATGCCCATCGTAAATGCTTTATGCGGTACTTCCTCTAATGAATCAAAATAACGTGCATTTACTTCACGCGTAGAAGGCGTTAAATCGACGACATGTGTTACCGAGTCGAATGATGTTCCTGGTTCGTTAAACCCAATATGGCCATTGACACCGATGCCTAGCAATTGAAAATCAAGTGGTTGCTCATTTAATAACGCTTCATAACGTGCCGCTTCTTTCGTCGCATCCGTTGCCAAACCATTTGGTAAATATGACGCTTTAAACGGCTTTTGATTAAATAAATGATGATGCATGTAGTTGTTATAGCTTTGCTCATGTGTCGGATCAAGTCCAACATATTCATCTAAATTAAAGCTCACTGCATCACTGAAATCAATGGACGTGTCACATAACTTTGCATACAATGGCTCCATTGTGCCCCCTGTAGCAAGGCCAAATGTGTGCGCACCTTGTGCTTTCACTTCTTCGATAATCGCCACCGCACGCTCATAAAGCGCTTCTTTCGATGGAATTCTCTCTACTCGTATTGCCATGACTGTATCCCCTTTTTCAATTAAAAATGAATGCGTCGACCATAGTGTTCAATCAATGATTCATTAGTAGTCGTTGTTTGGATATTGCTACTTCCAAATACCGGTAGTTCAATATTACGTGCTGCTAATTCTTCAATTACTGCACCATAGAGCGCATTTAAAATAGCAGCGCCTAGTACGGTTGATACCGGGCCATATTGTAAGCCATCAAGTGCCAACACACCATCCCCAACCGGCACATGAGTATCAAGCACAACATCCACCACTTCTTCTAAGCGCTTTCCTGACACATGATTGGATGCCATATCTGTATACGCAAGTGACTGCAGTGAAATCGTCAATGCACCCGCTTCTTTTGCGAGGTACGCCATATCTAGTGGTGCAGGGTTTTTAGCAGATGTTGAAATAATAATACAAACATCTGCTGCTTCTAGTTGAATGTCTTGTTGATGCTGTGCTAGGAAACCCGCTTGTTTTTCATTTGCGGACGATAATAATGCGCCTTTATGCAGCATAACCCCATACAACAGATAATAGACCTGCGATTACCGCCATTGAAATGGACGTAATGATCGGTACAAATCGTCTACCCCCGAAGAATGATAACCATTCTGGGAATTTTACTTTATGGAATTTATTGTACAAGAGACCCGCTGTAATACCGGATACAATCCCGCCAAATACCCCCATATCTAATTTATCGTTTGTTGCGCCTAAAACGGCTACTAATACTAATTGTGCAATGGCACCAGCTAAGGCTGCGGCACCACTCGTGTCAACAGCTAAGCCCATTGCGATACCAATCGCAAAAATAAGCGGTAAGTTACCTAAAATTGCATTACCGGCAGCCTCCATAATCGCGGCGACAGTTTGAATCCAAGCAACATCAATTTGCCCTAGCATATCGCCTGCGCCTAAGCGAACAAGAATCGCTGCAGCAGGTAATGTCGCAATTGGGAACATTAATGACTTACCAATTTTCTGTAAGAAAGCTAGCATATTTTTTCCTCCTCAACATAGTGGTCTATACCACTTATTTTAAAAGCAATCGAAACCGCTTTCAAGTGTATTCTTCTCCATTTTTCCCTTTTTTTCAAAAAAAACTACGACTTATTTAAGATTTTTCATGTTTTATGCGTTAAAAATGAAAATTTGCATACAATACACTTTAATTTACGTCTTTATACCTCAAAAGAATTTACAAAAACCGCTGTACCTGAAATGGAAATAGTCTTGTCGACGTGCACATAAATGCGCCCATCCTTGTCAATTTCCATGCCCTGTTCAACGACTAAAGTGTATGGTAACGCTTTTTTATGGTCGATAAATTCTTTATAATACGCCCCCATTACGCCTGATGCAGTACCTGTTGCGATATCTTCTGTCGTTCCTGAATACGGGGACGAGAAATGACGAGCGTGCATAGCTGCCTCGTCAAATTGCGTTTCTAAGCAAAATGGATGTACCGAGCAAGTTGGGCGGTCCGTTAAAATCGCTGGGAAGCGCTCAATCTGCGGCGTCATTTTCGCAAAACTTGCTAATTTTTTCACTGGCACAAGCAATGTCCACGCTCCTGTACTGCCATACACAATTGGTAAATCGGATGCTAGCTCCTGTTCCGAAAGTCCAAGTGCCTCGGCTAGCGCTATCTTTGAGCCAATAAAAGGGGCAAATTGCGGTTTGGCATGCTGCATCGTAATACGGACTTCGTCACCCTCCTCAATATGAATCGGCAAAATGCCCGCGCCTGTTTCAATCGTGAAATCATGCGCCGGAAGTTTATTCGCGCGATATAGCGCATAGATGCTCCCCATTGTCGCATGACCACATAGCGGCGTCTCATGCCCTGGTGTAAAATAACGAATCCGAAAATCTGCGACAGCTGACGAAAGTACAAACGCCGTCTCATTAAAACCAACACGTTTTGCGATATCCTGCATCATCTGTTCATCTAACCGTTCAGCCTCTAAAACAACCCCTGCCGGATTGCCTTTTCCTGGCGTATTACTAAATGCATCAATATGTATGACTTCTACCATCTAATCCTCTCCTTTCCTCCATTATACGAAACATTCTAGCTACTGTCGTGATTCATTTTCCAGGACACTACCCAATACATTCTATGAGGCGATTAACTGAAGAAATGGGTTAGGTGATAGGTGACATGTTTTTTTCTCACCATTCTAGGTATAGACTTTCTACATAAAAGGCAAAAAAAGCTACAAGAAAACATACGAAAAAAATAAATTAGAATGACTTTATAACAACAAACTACATACCACCCGGCTTTCAGATGCGCTCAATGAATGCTATGTTCAAGCAAATAAAAACAACAAATTTTACAAGAAATTTTGCAATAACCATTTCTAATATCAGAATTCTGTTATAAACTACCAGTACTACATTAAAAGGAGATTTTATCAACATGAAAAAATTATTTGGTAGCACTGTGCTTGCTGCAGGCTTCCTAGCAGTCGCTTTAACTGCGCAAGGAACACATGCAAGTGCGATTACCTACACAGAGGCCTATTTTTCAAAACTTGAATATAAAGATGCAACACATGATGAAGAACGTTTAATAAGCTCAAAATCAAGTGTTACGATACAAGCTGTCGAAAATTCAAAACAATTACGTAGTACAAGTCTTGTGCTATTCCCTACAAAGCAAACAATTATTACACGCGACCGCTCTGGACAAGCGGAAGTAGGACTGCGCACAACAAGCGATGGACAGGCATATGGTTTTGTTAGTCAGCTTAATAAATATTCAAACTCAACGTATCGTCAGATTCAAAAAGGAAAGAGCCAAGCCTTTTACACACCAAATGGCGTAAAAGTTGTCGCGGGCTATACAGCGAATAATAACTTATTTTTCAAATGGAAAGGCAACAAGGTATTAGTCAAATCTAAAGGCTATTCAGTTGTTTATAACGATCAAGCACGAAAAGAAAATAAAATACGTACGTATGATCGTTCAAAAACAAAAACAACCGGTACAAAAGCGGAAAAGCTACTCCATGAAGCACGCCGTTTATCAGGTGGACGCTATGTGTATAACGGCCAATCGTTATTTTATGGCTTAGATTGTGCAACGTATACACAAAAAATCTACTTAAATGCGCTTGGCGTAGATATTGGTTCAACAACAAAAGCACAAGCTGCTCGTGCTCTTAAAACACGTACAGTGAAAAATGCGAAGCCTGGCGATATTTTATATGATGGGAAGGGCCATGTAGGCATTTATATGGGCGACGGTAAAGCCTATGATATGCTTGTTGGTGGTGCTAAATTACGCCCACTTAGCCACTGGAAATGGACCGTTGCACTCGCATATTAAAGAAAGCAGGTAAAATAAATGGATTCTGAAACATGGGAACAAGTGAAAGAAGCAATTGATGAAGGGCAGGAGCTGTCATTTGATTATAAGGGTGACGAATGGTGGATTAGTCGTGTACCAGAAGAATATAGCTTCTTATTAACGCGCTCATCTGATAGTTATACCCAATACTTTAAAACAGCAAAAGATCTTTATCAAAACGGCATTATTGATGGCAAAGCCTTTATCGACCGAGTGCCTGAACTATAAGAACCTTATTCTACTAATCGTATTTTCAAGGAGACTGTGACATAAGTGAAAATTCCAGCCTTTAATAGAGAAGGTGATGTCGAATTTGACATCACCTTCTCTATTTTTATGTATAAATTGGGAATTACCATTCCC
>NZ_JBHUOR010000094.1:0-12225 GCF_042686175.1 Kurthia populi
CTGTATATTATGCGCGTCAATGCCAGTTGACACTCAAGCATCATACAGGAGGGCTTTTTTGTTTTCAAGTCTCTGAAAATCCTTCTAACAGGAATGCTCCTACTTTCAATTATACAGAACATTCTGTTATCATTGAAGTAGTAAAAATTAACATAGGATTGTCATGTTAATCTTATGAAAAGAGGGTAATAAACAGATAAAGAGTAAAAGGGGTGGTGTTTGGATGGATATTCGTATTGCGACAGCAGACGATGCGGCACAATTAGTAGAAGTAATTAAAAATGCCGATGCATATGATTCAGTTGTGTTCCAGCTAGGAGAAATCGATTTAAATGAAGCGCGGATTGCGAAGTGGATAACGGACAATAAAGATTCGATGACGATCTTTGTAGCGGAGGAAGCGGGCGATATTATTGGTTATCTGCAAGTGAAGCGTGGTGTCATACATAGCACGAAGCACTGCGGAACAATCGCTGTTGGCGTGCATAGTAAGGCACGAAGTTCAGGTGTCGGCACGAAGTTATTCGAACATATGCATGCTTGGTCGCGTGATAATGGCTTACACCGTCTAGAGTTAATGGTGTTAACGAATAATGTAAAGGCCATCTTCCTCTTCCGTAAAATGGGCTATACGATTGAAGGAACAAAGCAAGATGCCATGTTAATTGATGGACGATATATTGATGAATATTATATGACACGTTTTATTGATGAACAATAATCGTGAGTTGAGGGCAAAGCATTTCGCTTTGCCTTTTTGTATGCATTTTGTATGATGAAGGATAGAGGAGTGAATACGATGGTAACAATTTTAGTAGCTGACGACGATGTACATATTTTAGAACTTGTATCGTTGACATTACGAGATGCTGGATATGACGTTCTAACAGCGAAGGATGGTATGGAGGCACTGAGCATTGCAAAAAAACAAGTAATTGATGCGGCAGTGCTTGATGTAATGATGCCATTTATGGACGGTTTTGAATTAACAAAAGAGCTACGTAAAAATATTGATCTACCTATTATTTTACTGACAGCAAAAAATCAAATTAATGACAAAGCGAAAGGCTATGAATCGGGTACAGATGATTATTTAGTGAAACCTTTTGATGTACAAGAACTATTATTTCGCTTAAAAGCGCTACTGCGACGCTATCATGTACAGGAAGACAGTGACGTGCTAAAGGCAGGCAATTTAATGATTTATACAGCGAGTTTTAAAGTCGTCGTAGGCAATGAAACCTTTTTCTTGCCACCGAAGGAATTTGAACTTCTCCGTTTTTTAGTTGCGAATAAACGACAAGCTTTTACGCGTGAACAGCTGATTGAGCATGTATGGGGACTTGATTTTGTAGGTGATACGCGTACAGTCGATGTGCACGTCAAACGTCTACGAGAGCATTTCCGTGATTTAGTCGAAGACATTGAAATTAAGACAGTACGCGGTGTTGGGTATATGCTAGAGGTTTATGCATGAAGACGCTGTATACAAAATTTGTCGCTTTAACGGCTTGTATTATGGTTGTGAGCTCGCTTATCGCTTTTGTATTGGCAAATGGCTATTACCAGCAAAAGTTAAAGCCTGAAAATGATGAGAAAAATATGCGTATTGCACAAAGTATTGCAGAATTTACGTCCTTGCACCCAGATATATCACTAGATGAATATTTAGAGAATTTATCTGAAATTGGCTATCAATTTTATATTGTCGAGGATAATGGCAATGAACGTTTTTTCGGTTCGGCGTTTCGCGATACAACAATATCAAAGCAAGCCATTAACGACGTTTTAGCGGGCAAGCCCTATCATGGCATACGTGATTTTCCACAACAAACGTTTGTGACAGGCTTTTTTGCCAATGAATTATCTAATACGGTGGGCGTGAAGCTTTCACATGATCAGCATCAATATGCATTATTTTTACGACCAGATATTAAATTATTATTTAATGAAATGCATGGGCTATTTGGTGTTATGTTTGCAGCAGCTATTTTATTAAGTATTTTATTTGTTTTTATTAGTACGTATTATTTGGTCAAGCCTATTCGTAAATTGACACGTGCAACGCATGTCATTGCAGAAGGGAAATTTGATGTGCCACTTGATGTGACGACGAAAGATGAGATCGGGCAACTGGCAACGAGCTTTTCATATATGACGGCACAGCTTGCGAAAATGGAAGATGTACGCCGCGAATTTATTTCAAATGTGTCGCATGATATTCAGTCGCCACTTTCTAGTATTAAAGGCTATACGAATTTATTGGCAAAAGATACGCTAACGAATGAGGATAAGAAAGTATATATTGACGTTATTAATAGTGAGATTCAGCGGTTATCCAATTTAACACAGCAATTGCTACAACTAACATCCATTGACCAAATGCAGCATTTAGTGAAATTTGAAAAAGTGGATTTCACAGCTTTATTACATGAAATGCTTCATCAGCATCGCTGGAAGATTGGGCAAGCAGGCATTATGTTGCGCTCTCAAATTGAGGATATTGAACTTGAAGCAGATGCAGTCATGTTAGGAACGATTGTCGATAATTTATTGACGAATGCAACTAAATACAATCGTGATGGTGGCAGTATTGAAGTGATTGCTACAAATGATGGAGATAAAGTACGCCTAGAAGTAAAAGATAGTGGCATTGGCATGACAGACGAACAACGCCAGCAAATTTTTAAGCGTTTTTATCGTGCGGATGATGCTCGTACGCAAACCATCTCAGGCTCAGGATTAGGTCTATCAATTGTTGAATCAATGGTACAGCTACACAATAGTATAATTACGGTCGATAGCACGTTGCATAGTGGCACGATATTTACGGTGTTATTACCAAAAAAACAAGCTAAATAAAAAAATTAGAGAAAATGTAGGGAGTGTCTGCTGAGATGCTATTTCATTTTCTCTATTATTTTGTCTAAAAATTAGTTTTTAAATGATTGATATTCGGTATAATATAACCATTTTTTAATTAAAATGTTTAAAATTTTAATTAATATGGTATTTTAGGTTTATTAGAGAAATAAAAAAAGAAAAATAAAACCGAGGAGTACAAAAGAATATGAGAAAAAACCTAAAAATGATTATGTTGACAATGATGGGTACAGTGATGTTAGTAGGGCCAGCACAAGCGTTTGCGGCAGATGAAGAAATGATTGAGTATGAAACAAAAACCGAAACGTATACAATGCCGACGATGAGCGATAATAATCCGGCATATGTCAATACATCAATTGTTCCTGATAAACCAAAAAAAGCGGTTAAAAAGCAAACAAAAAAATAAGCAAAAAAAAGCAAGTTGCTAAGAAAAAGAAAAAAGTAAGAAAATAATTATAGTCCTCGGTTTTGGGTCGTCCATTTAGGACGGCCTTTTTGAATAATGAACTAAAAGTAACCCTTGTGATTACAAAAAAGAACGTATAGACCTATTAAATGAGTAGAACTATTCTAGATACATAAACAAAATTTGTACTATACTAGATGATAAGGGGTTTACTATCTATAGATACTAGCGAATAGAGTAGGAGAATCAAATGCAATCATTGTTATTTTTACAAACGAAACCAGGCTGTTCATTTTTTAGTCAATTAACGATTGATAATGTTAACCGTGCTAAAATTTCGTTAATTATTGTCATCATTTTTGAAGTTGCCTTATTAATACGTAATATTTTTGAACATGGATTTTCCTTACATTACTATGTTATTTTTTATATTGTTTTATTAACGGTATCAGCTGTATCGTTAACACTGCTATGGTGGATGCCTAATAAAGAACAGCATATTCGTTTTTTAGATCGTTTTATTTTTAGTTATTATGTATTTTTTATTTTTTGGGGTGGTGCTTTAACAGTGCTAGACCAATTCTCGTATGGACAGGTGACCGCTTATTTATCGAATGTATTAGTCGGTGTGTTAATGTATCATTGTTCGATGCGTAAATTTATGGTCATGCAGTTTATTCCATTAGTGATCATTTCATTTGCGATGTATGAAGCACAAGCAAATGAAGATATTTTTCTAGGGCATATGATTAACATTACGGTGTTTATGGTGTTTGCGACAATTGGCTCGCGTTTTTTATACAATGTTGCCGCACAAAATCATATGCAACGTGAGTTATTAAGTGAAACGAATGAAGGGTTAGAGGCACTGAATACAGAATTAGCGTATTTATCGATGCGTGATGAATTGACGACACTTGCAAATCGTCGAGGGTTGTATCATTATATGGACCAACATTTGCAGGTTGAAAATCAACAAGTGAGTGCAGTGATTTTAGATATTGATGCCTTTAAGCATTACAATGATTTTTATGGTCATTTAGAAGGTGATCATGCTTTACGAATGGTTGCAAAAATTTTGCAACAGCAGGCAGGAGCAGAGAAGACCTTTGTTGCGCGCTATGGTGGCGAAGAATTTATGTTCGTTCGCTTCCATCACGACGATGATAATACAACGGTAAAAGCATTTGCTGAACAGGTGAGGCAGGCTGTATTTGAAGCGCAAATTCCACATGCAGCATCCCCTTTTGAAGCAGTATTATCTGTTAGTTTAGGCGTGTCTCATTCGCATATTGCTACAGAAATAAATATGACACAACTGTTTAAAGAAGCAGATGAGGCATTGTATGAGGCAAAACGTAGTGGTCGAAATTGCGTCCGCTACTATGAAGAAGTGACAATTGAGATATAATTAGAAAAAAGGAGGTCGCATTGCTGCGCCCTCCTTTTTATATACATTAAGCGACTGGATCAAGTAAAATCGCTAATTCATCAATATCATTAATATGGTAAGTCGATAGACGGTTATCGGCTGTATGAATTGATAATTGGTGCTCACCAATTGTCATTACAGTGCCGATTGTTGTGCGGTTGTCGTTTTCGACGATTACTTTGTCATTAATTTTTACATTTTGGAATTTTGTCATGTAAAAAGCCTCCTAGTTAGTAGTTGGCTGACTTACAGCGACATAATCTCGGTTTTCGTATTTTTCCAACGTTTCTTCGATGTTGCTGTCTGTGTCAGCTGTCAGAAAAGAACATCAGTTGTGAGATGGCTGACCTTTTATTCTGTTCATATGAATACTATACAGCCATTACGACAGAGCGTCAAAGTTTATGCTTCGTCTAAATGATTTTTCAGGTATTTCAATATTTTAAAAAAATAAAGAGGCCATCAAAATAATGTAGGGTATAATAAAATAAAGAATAAAAACATCGGGTGCATAATTTTTTTGCATTATAATTAAATGTTTAAGTAAAGTGTAGACAATTTATTTTGCTTTTAATGACATTAAGCGAGAGGAAGGCATGCCATGAAAAGAATGGAATTAACGGAGATGTACCGCTATATTACGAACCATATCGAAGTGGGGGTTCATGCGGTTGATACACAGGGGAAAACGCTTATTTTTAACGAAAAAATGCGTGAGCTAAAAGGTATTTCAAGTGACGAGCGCATGGAACAGGCACTGGATGCACGCGGTCAGGATAGTCTGATTTATCATGTACTCAAAACGGAGCAGGCGATTAAAAATCATCGTCAAAACTACTGGCTGAAGTCAGGCGAAGAGTTTGTGACATTATCGGATTTAACCCCGGTGTATCAAGACGAGGCATTAATCGGCGCTGTTGAAATCATGCGCGATATTACGGAGCGGGAACTACTCGCCTATCAGCCGCTTCGTCGTTACGGCAAACCATTATTGTTTGAGACGATTACGGCCGTATCTAAAAAAATGGCGCGTGTCATTGAAAAGGCGCGCATGGCTGCTGAAAATCAAATGCCGGTACTATTATACGGAGAATCAGGTGCCGGAAAAGATATGATTGCAGAAGGTATCCATCATGCATCACCGGTGCATAAGGAGCAGTTTGTGACATTGATTTGTCGACATGATGAAGCCGCGTTGTTATCGCAAATTGAGGCACTTTTTGAAGAGGACCGCCACGTCACTATTTTCTGTGAGCGTTTAGAATATTTAAGCCTAGAGGGGCAAGAGCGCTTGCTGGAATTATTTGAAGATCATCAAGAAAACAATCAATTCATTGCATCTGTTGGCGATGATCCGATTGATTTAATTAGCGAGCAAAAGCTATCTAAAGCGCTATATTACTTCTTTGCGTCTGTATGCGTCCGTGTCCCATCATTACGTGAGCGCAAGGAAGATATTCAGCCGTTTATTGATGATTATTTTAAGCGTTATCGTGAAACAACGGGTAGTCAATTAGATGGCCTATCAGCGCGTGTAGAGAAAATTTTTATGGGCTATGATTGGCCAGGAAATTTAAAAGAGCTTGAAGTATTATTAGATGAAACGATGAGTACGATTACGACCGAGCGCCAAATCGACTTTGACCAGTTACCGATGTCGTTCCGCTGGAAAGTACAAAATGACGAAGAGGTAAAACCGGTGCAATCGATTGTAGTAACATCGAAGCAGGATATTCGTCCACTGACGATTTTTATGCAGGAGATGGAAGAGTATTATATTAAAAATGCGCTAGAGCTGTTTGATGGCAATGTATCACAAGCAGCAAAAGCACTTGATATCCGCCGTCAGAGTTTGCAATACCGATTGAAAAAATTTGAAGATTAAGCAAAAGGATTTTGCATTTGCAAAATCCTTTTTTCGTGCCATAATTTATTTAATGATTCGTGAATAGTTTTTTCTCTAAATGGGTAAAAGTACAATGAAAGCGTTTTTATTATCGTTTCAAAATTTAGACTTTTCCGATTATTAACGCGGTTAAGTCAGGAAAACAAGGAGGAGTTAGGATGTCAGATAACAGTTTTCAGCTAGTGGCCATCGTACTTTATATGCTTGCGATGCTGGCAATTGGTTGGTATTCGTTTCGTCGCACGTCGAATTTGACGGATTATATGTTAGGCGGGCGTTCACTTGGCCCTGCTGTCACGGCATTAAGTGCTGGCGCAGCCGATATGTCAGGATGGCTATTAATGGGCTTACCAGGAGCGATTTATTTATCAGGTTTAGTAGAGGGCTGGATTGCAATTGGTTTAACAATTGGTGCTTATACGAACTGGCGCATCGTTGCACCGCGTCTACGTGTCTACACACAAGTATCAGAAAATGCCATTACGATTCCGAGCTTTTTAGATAGTCGTTTAAAAGATAGCACAGGTTTCGTTCGTATGGTGACAGGTCTTATTATTTTAGTATTCTTCACATTTTACATATCATCTGGGATGGTATCGGGCGGCGTATTTTTTGAAAGCTCATTCGGTTATTCGTACCATACAGGGCTATTCATTGTAGCAGGCGTTGTTGTGGCGTATACATTATTCGGTGGGTTCTTAGCTGTAAGTTATACGGATTTCATTCAAGGCTTAACGATGTTTGTTGCACTAATTGCGGTGCCAGCAGTTGGCTTGTATTATACAGGTGGCTTCTCAGAAACCGTTGCAACAATTAAAGAAGTCGATCCATCGCTGCTGAGCTTTGTTGCTACGGCAACAGCAACCGGTGTTATTTCAAGTTTAGCATGGGGACTTGGCTACTTTGGTCAGCCGCATATTATCGTTCGTTTTATGGCGATTTCAAGCGTTAAAGAAACTAAACAGGCGCGTCGTATCGGTATTGGCTGGATGTTTTTAAGTTTATTCGGTGCCTTAGCGACAGCATTAGTCGGTATCGCGTACTTTAAACAAAATAATTTAACATTAGATGACCCTGAGACGGTATTTATCGCACTTGGACAAGTTTTCTTCCATCCATTTATCGCAGGTGTTATGCTAGCGGCCATTTTAGCTGCGATTATGAGTACGATTTCTTCTCAATTAATCGTGACATCATCTGCGCTAGTAGAGGATATTTACAAAAAGTTATTTAATAAAACAGCTTCTGATAAGCATTATGTCTTTATGGGCCGTATGGCTGTATTAATCGTCTCAATCGTAGCGTTCTACTTATCATGGGAAAAAAATGCGACGATTTTAAAATTAGTATCCTTTGCATGGGCAGGCTTTGGTGCCGCATTTGGGCCAACGATTTTACTTGCACTTTATTGGCGTAAGCTGACAAGCTGGGGCGCATTATCAGGCATGGTAATCGGTGCAGTAGTCGTATTTATTTGGGGGTCGAATGAAGCCTTAAGTGCTATGCTTTACGAAATCGTACCAGGCTTTGTATTAGCATTTATCGTTACGATTGTTGTCAGTCTTCTAACGTATAAGAAAAATAATGCGATTGACGAAGAATTTGATGAAACGGTTCGTATTTTAAAAGAAGAAAGTCGTTAAAGAAAAGCCGGCATTACCGTAATAGGGGATGCCGGCTTTTTTTATATGTATGGCAATTAATTGATTTTCTTTCCGAGAATGATTAAATCGCGTTTGACGCCATCTAGCTCAGCAATCTCTGGATAAAAGCCCCACTGACTAAAGCCAAAATGTTTGAATAGCGCGAGACTCGGAGCGTTGTGCCCGAAAATGAAGCCTAGTAATGTCTCGACACCTAGGTCTGGACAAGCGTTTAATGCAAATTGAATCGCCTGTTTGCCTAAACCATGTCCGCGGAAGCGCTCATCTATGTAGATGCTGACTTCGACTGTCCCATTATACGCTGGACGTCCATAAAAATCTTGAAAACTAATCCAACCGCAAATTTCGTCATTCATTTCCATTACCCAAAGTGGGCGACGAGTAGGTGTATGCTCGTGAAACCAAGGCGTACGATCTTCAATAGAAACTTCCTCAGTATCTGCTGTCACCATACGGCTTGCAATAGTTGAATTATAAATAGCTACGATACGTGGTAAATCTTCTAGCTGTGCAATGCGGTAAGTAGCGCCGTTCATTAAAATCACTCCTAAATAATTAATATATTCAGAATATCATAATACGCAAAAAAATCGCATATAATATTATGTATTACAAAAATGTTTCTGTTGTACCATTGCGATGCAAGTATGTTACTATGTTAACTGTGAAACAATGACATTTGACATGAATGTCATTGAGTTTTAATACAACTGAGCGAGGGTATATTAATATAATAGAAGTAAGAGAACACTTGTATAGATTTTAGGAGGAAGTTACATATTATGAAGAACTATTTAATTCGTGCTGGCGTCTCGCCGCTAGACAATTTTGACGCTGCATATATGGCTGCAAACAATTCAATCGGGAGTAATGTCGGAAACTTAGTTTATGCGTATAGCATTTTCCGTACATTAATGAAAGAAGACGTAAAAATCACACCTGATTACTATAAAATTAATCCAAATCAAGCGGATTATATTAATAAGCATTATGATGGCTATATTATTCCATTAGCAGATGCATTCCGTGAAAAATTCGCACCAAAATTACGTGCGTATACGGATTTAATTAATCGTTTAACAATTCCTGTCTATGTTGTGGGTGTTGGTTTAAGCACTGATTTTGATCCAAAATCAGGTCAAACGTATCCATTCGATGATGATGTACGTAATTTTGTAAAAGCGGTGTTAAATAAATCATCCATCGTTGGTGTACGTGGCCAAATTACAGCGGATTACTTAACAGGGTTAGGCTTTAAAGAAGATACAGACCATATGGTGATTGGCTGTCCTTCAATGTATATGAATGGTCGTGAATTAATCGTTCGTGATACAAACATTACAAAAGATTCAATCATCTCTGTAAATAACTCACCAAAATCACCAGATAATGTGCTTGATTTCATCGAGCGTAGTATGCGTGAATTTGACAACCATCACTTCATTCCACAATGGTTACGTGAATTGCGTATGTCTTATTTGGGCGGACCTGACTTACCAAACTCAGATAAAAACTACCCATATTCTGTTGAGCATTCTGTTTATCAAGAAGACCGCGTACGTTACTTCTTAGATGTTCCAAGCTGGCATGCCTTTTTAGAAACAACGGATTTAAGCTTTGGTGCACGTCTTCACGGGAACGTAGCTGCTATTTTAGCAGGTACACCAAGTATTATCATTCCAAAAGATGGTCGTATGCGTGAACTTGCTGAATATCATGATATGAACTTCATCTATGGACCAGACATTACGGACGATACATCCATCTGGGATGTTATCGAGAAGAGTGATTTCCAATCGGTTTCTCGCCAAGCGCCGAAAAACTTTGATCGCTACATTCACTTCTTAAACTTAAATAAAATTCCACATATTTATGAGGAAACAAATAATCCAACACATGTCTACTTTGATGAATTAGTAGCGGCTATGCCAAAACGTGAAGCGATTCCGTCATTCTTCACATTATCACAAAATGATAAGAGTAAACGTTGGATGAACTATGTAGAAGAAGAGAAAAAAATGCAAGAACGTAAATTCAACATTCAAAAAAATCATCTTGATAAAAAAGTGAAAACACTTCAAAAGAAAGTCGATTTCCAAAAACGTACATTAGACCGTAAAGCAGTTAGAACAGCATTAAAAGCGGCTGATTTATTTAGTAAGAAAAAATAAGCATCTTCTAAAACTGAAACACTAGTAAAAAAACACTTTCAAAAAAATTGAAGGTGTTTTTTTATGTGAAAAAACGTATTATTTGCCATGTGAAACGCACTCAATATGGCAAGTAGCGTTTAAGATGAATAGAATATAACGCATTTAGCGAGTAAATTTTCGCGATACTTTATAGAGAATAGATGTTAATTTCAGCTAATAAAGTCGCTTATTTGTTGTCTCATCGATGTGAAATAGCTTCAATTCACATACCTTTTTATTTTGATTATAGAAAAAATGAATGATATCTATTCAAAAAGAACATATCAGTTTACTTTTTTATAATTTTCAGAATAAAATAAAAGAGAAAGGGGAAATGTGGAATGAAAAATAAAAAAATGAATTTAGCGGTCCAGATTTTGATTGCTTTAGTGCTTGGTGCCATTGTCGGTATTATTTTAAACATTACATCACCCGCACTATTTGAAAAATTAGACAGCTTCCTGTTCTCACCACTTGGTACGATTTTCTTAAACTTAATTAAAATGCTGATTGTACCACTTGTATTCTTCTCCATTTCGGTAGGGGTAGCGAATATTGGGGATCCCAAAAAGCTTGGTCGTATTGGCGCCAAGACGATGATTTTTTTCCTGATAACGACAGCGATTGCGATTATTATCGGGATTACACTCGCGCTTATTTTTAAACCAGGTGAAGCTGGTACATTTAAAACAGATGGCTTATCTTATGAGGCAACAAAAGCGCCACCTGCATCAGAAACATTGCTTGGTATTATTCCGGCAAACCCAATCGAAGCGATGGCATCAGGCGCGATGTTGCAAATTATTTTCTTCGCATTATTTATTGGTTTAGGACTTAGCTTTTTGGGCGAGAAAACAGCCTCTGTACAGCGCTTCTTTGAGCAAGCGAATGAACTTATGATGTTTTTAGTTACGCTTGTGATGAAAGTAGCGCCATTTGGTACATTTGGTTTAATTGCCTCAGCAGTTGGTTCACAGGGCTGGAGTGCATTAAAGGCTATGCTTCTTTATATGGTAGTGGTTTTGGCTGCACTTGCGGTTCACTTCTTTGTAATTTACGGAGGCGCAATCAAACTTTTGGCAAAGCGCAATCCGCTACAAGTATGGAAAGTATATATTCCAGCATTAACAGTGGCCTTTAGTACATCAAGTAGTAGTGCGACATTACCTGTAGGAATGGAAATTGCACAAAAGAAACTTGGTGTACCAAAGTCGATCAGTAGCTTTGTACAGCCACTTGGCGCAACGATTAATATGGATGGTACTGCAATTATGCAAGGGGTTGCGACCATTTTTATTGCCCAAGTATTTGGTGTTGAATTAACATTACCTCAAATGGCGATGGTCGTACTAACAGCGGTGCTAGCTTCAATTGGTACGGCAGCTGTGCCGGGCGCTGGTTTAATTATGCTTGCAATGGTATTAGAGTCAGTTGGCCTTCCAGTTGAAGGGATTGCACTTATTATTGGGGTTGACCGTCTGCTTGATATGACCCGTACGATGGCAAACTCAACAGGTGATTTAACATGTGCATTGTATGTAACAGAGAGCGAAAAAAACAAAGGTGTGACATTTAACGACAAGGATGTAGCAGATTCATCGTCACAAGTATAATACACAGCACTTTCAAAGCAGTGAACTGCACCCCAATTGTTAGACACAATCTAACAATTGGAGGTGTGGTTTTTTTATGACGAAATTTACGAGCGCATTAAAATTAGCGATTGTACAGGGATTTAA
>NZ_JBHUOR010000095.1:0-13360 GCF_042686175.1 Kurthia populi
AAAAAAAAAAAAAATCCTCTTGAACCTTAGAGCCCCAAGCCTTCCAGCGTTTAACGTTTTTCTCTATAAGTATTATATGTAATATAAGTACTTATAGGAGCATTGAGTGTCCGCTTGACGCTACCCCTCATGCTCTTTAAAGTCAAAAAGAGCAAAATCAAAACCAGCAACTAAAAAAAGAAATGCTACACAGATCCACAGAAAACGATGCGCCATTTTTTTCTTTAGTCGCTAATCTAAAAATCGAAAGTGAGGACTATTAATGATTAAGACGCTAGACGAATTAAAGCAAGAAGTACTATTGGAAGATTTAGCTATACTGTACGGACACGCTACAAAACGCAAGGGTAACACAGCTATTAGAGTAACACCTTGCCCTATTTGTGGAGATGGCGAAGACCATTTCTCTATTAATCCACAAAAGAATTTGTTTAACTCATTCAAAGAATGTTGTGAAGCTGGCTCACCAGTAGATTTTATTATGGCTGTAGAGAAGTGTTCCTTAGCTGAAGCAATTGACAAGCTATATAAAATAGCTGGGGCTGAGAAACCTTCTTTTAACAGCACAAGCACAGAAAAGAACCCACAAAAAAAGTCGCTACCAGCTGCAACTGATAACGACAACACAAAATCTATCGGAAATGTAGATTTCACTGATTATATCACGAAAGCCTATGACAAGACTATTGCCAATGACGAACTTAGAACTAAACTAAAGGCTTTTACTACAAAGCGTGGTATTTCACCAGCACAGATCATAGAGAATAAAATTTGTATTGATACATCGACTGGACACGAACGTATAGTATTTCCAGTTTGGAAGGATAATAAAGTTGTTTGGTACACAAGACGACTATTAACAGATGTTGAAGGACAAGCGCGATTCATGGACGCTAAAGGTGTATCAAAGTCTGAAGCTATTTATAATATCGACTTGCTGAAGGAAGAACATGACGAGCCTATTCTTTTAGTTGAAAGCATCATTGACGCATTGAACCTAGAATTATTAGGCTACAAGGCAATTGCTATTAATAGCAGCAACAACTTAGATAACTTCCTTCAATGCTTCAATACATCTAAAGCACGAAACACTTCTTTAGTTGCTGCATTTGATAATGATTCAGCTGGCGTTAAAGCAACAGAAGAATTAATTAAACGAGGACATAGCGCAATTAATAAACCTCATATTCATACGAATGATAAAGGCGTGGACGATACAGATATTAACGATTGGTTCTTAGATAGCATTAAAAAGCTATCAGAGCCCCCACAAGGCGACTTTAGCGGTACAGAGATTAAGAAGTCTATAGATGTTCAATTAACCGCTGTAAACAAGCCTAATAACGTTTTAACGTATCTTGAAACAACATTCTCTGAAGATATAGCGAAACTTTCAGCTTATCGAGATAAGCAAACGGGTTTTGATAACCTTGATAAGAAAATGAATGGATTGAACGCTGGATTATATGTAGTAGGTGGCGTTTCTTCAGTCGGTAAAACTACGTTCGTGCATCAACTAGCCGACCAGCTGGCAGAGCGTAACGATCACATTATTTACTTCAGTTTAGAACAATCAAAGATGGAAATGGTGTCTAAATCGTTATCACGTACTACAGCGAAGTTAGATTATCCTAATGCACTAAGTAGCATTGAAATTCGTAAAGGATTAAATACACCTAACTTACAAAATGCGATAAAGGACTATTCAAAGTATGCTGGCAACGTGAATATTGTAGAGGGTAACTTTGATACTAATGTTGATACAATGCGCGAATACATTGGACGCTATGTAGCAAAAAATGGCGTTAATCCAATTGTAGTAATTGACTACCTTCAAATCATTCCAGCAGCAGATACACGTATGGGAGATAAGCAGCGCATTGATTACAACGTAACAGAGTTGAAACGTATCAGCCGAGACTTCATGATTCCGTTGTTTGTCATTTCTTCTTTTAACCGAGACAGTTATTTAAAGTCATGTAGCTTCAGCAGTTTCAAAGAAAGTGGCGGTATTGAATATACAGCCGATGTAGTTTGGGGATTACAATTAGGCGTTATTACTTCAAGTGAATTTATGAAAGCAGATGATGGGCAAAAGCTGGTACTAGCCAATAAAGCTAAAAGTGATGAATACAGAGATATTGAACTGGTATGTCTTAAAAACCGTAACGGTGGACTGTTCAGTACAAAATTCTCATATCACGCAAAATACGATACTTACACTTCTAACGAAGGATTAGGCGATTTCCGAAAAGGTTTCAAGATAGATAATACTGATGAAAAATCTAAAAAAGTATTGCAATTCTAATCTATACAAGTCCGTCATATTGGCGGTCTTTTTATTTGATTAAGCAAAATTGCTGAGTCCTCATCACCAATGCAACATAAAGGCATGGTTTGTGCATTCGTATAAAATAGAATGCAAAATTGCTTCATCAAGGTTGATATGATGGGGTTTGAAAGGTGGCAAGTGAATGCAACAAAAAGAAAGATATGTTGCATTCGAATGTTATTGTAGTTAACCAGCTAAGTTTTCAGCGCATCATTAGTCAATTAGATGAGGGGGAAATTCCCCACAATTCTGTGGTCATCGCAAAAGTGCGCCGACCTTAGAGGTAGAAAAAATAATGTAATGTAACATAAAAATATGGTTTGTACATTAGAAGTTTATTCAACATAAAAAAAGCTAGTGAGCACTGATTTAACAGCATTTATAAAGAGAATCTACAATGTAACAAAAGGAAAGATATGTTACATTAGATAATTATTTTAATTAATCAAAGCAGTTTGACTCTGGTTATATATCTGACGGCTCAAGATTGAGGAGTGAGATAAGAGGTCAGCTCAAGATTGAGTATACCCTTTATGTGTGACGTTATCGTGACGTCACGTGACAGTCACGCAACAGACTTAGACTTAGACTCAGAATTAGATTTAGATAAAGAAAAAGACAAAGACTTAGATAAGACTATTTAACATAAAAATGTAGTTTGTAAATTGAGAAGAGTAAAAACGGTAAAAGTATTGGTATTAAGGGGTTCAACAAGGTTTTTCTAATTTAACAGTCTTTAAGATATGTTAAATACAAAAGGAGTGATTCATATAAAACCACAAAAAAGATGTAGTGCTGCAAGGTGTCGTACTTTAATCGACTATACGCGACAATACTGTGACAAACATAAAAAAAGCACAGCAAATAGTGATTCTTACGCCTACAGAAAGCAATATGACGCGGAATCAATCAATTTCTACAATTCAAGGCGTTGGCGAACAGCTTCAAAACTGTACAGGCTCAACAAGCCGTATTGTGAGAAATGCTTAACAGCTGGCATTATCAAAACAGCAGACGTAGTAGACCATGTGAAGGAACGTAAGGACTTAACAGCAGATGAACAGCATCTTTTATACGATGAAAGCAATCTCATGTCACTATGTCATGCTTGTCACAATGCTAAGTCTGCAAGCGAACGAAATAAGCGTAAAAACACACAAGCGTTTTAAGGGCATTTACAGGCTCTTAGAGCGCTTTTTCATTTTCGAGGATAAATACTATTAGTTACTTCAGAAAAAAAGATAGGGGGGCTGTGAAATTATTCACACGTACAACGTTGAAACCCTTTACGTATGTAAATTCCAAAATAATTAAAAATACATAAATACCGATATTATTGTATTTATTTATATTTTGTAGTAATATGAATATATGAACAGATAATCATATATAAAGGTGGTGTACATGAATGAGAAAAGAACGTAAAGACCAACGTATTACTTTTGTGAAAATCGAACTGAAGAAAGATGAGTACGGTGATAGAGTTCCGACTGAAGTAGTGAAATTTAGTTGCTGGTCAGATTACTACTCACAATCTTTAACAGCTAGAACTTCGAATATCGGCACGGTCTACGAAAATGCGGTGTACTTCGAAGTTGATGAACATTTCAAAAGTCAGCTAGATCCTACGTGCAAGATTAAATTCAACGGCACTCAATACAACATTATCGGCATTGAACATCTTGTGAAAAAGCATAGTGTACGCCTTATTGCAAAGGCGGTGGAATAAATGGCTCGAATGAAAATAGGCGATTCCGATTCCCATTATACAAAAGAAGAACGTGAACAACGTCAAAATGCTAATGAAAAACTATTTGACTATCAAGAGATGTCAGAAAAGCCACCAGCAATCTTGAAGCGTGAAGCCTTGAAAGAGTGGAAACGTATTGTAGCGACTGTTAAACAAGATATGCCGTGGTCGGAAAATGATTATCAAATTCTAGTTGCTTATTGTTTAGCTGTAAAAACGATGTACGATGCACAGCAAGATTTAAACAAGCGTGGTCTGATTTTAGATGACGGTAAAAGTAATCCAGCAGTACGTGTACAGTCACAAGCTATTAAAGATATGCGTTCATGCGCTCAATCACTCGCAATGACATTAGACGGACGTTTAAAAGTCGAATTGAATAAACCTTCAAAAGAGTTAGATCCATTTGAAGTGGTGATGAATGAATGACGAATTATGCAAAAGAATATTGTGATGCAGTACTAGCTGGCGACATTATCGCTTGTGAAAAAGTAAAACTAGCTGCTAAACGATTTTTAAAAGGGTTGGAATATGAAAAGGACGATTCATATCCGTACTATTTCGATGAAGCAGCTGCAACAAAGGCTATTAAATTCATTGAATTGATTCCCAGCACAGACGGTTCGAAAATCAATGCGCTCATGTTTCAGAAGTGGATTATATCCGAACTTTACGGCTGGAAGGAGAAAGCGACAGGCAACAGGCGTTACAAACAGGCTTTCATTTCAACAGCACGTAAACAAGGTAAAACATGGCTAGCATCAAGTATCGGCGCACTTTCTTTAATCGCCGAAACGAAACCAGCTGAAGGACGACAGGTACTATTTGTGGCCAATGCTATTAAACAAGCGAGATTAGGCTACAATATGCTATCTAATAGTTTGTCGAAAGTTTGTCGAATAAGCGAATTTATGAAGAAGCAATTAATTATTGGTAAGCAACAAATTACGCACAAGCCCTCTAACAGTTTTGCAATGGCTCTATCAAGTGACCTTTCTACTTTAGATGGTTACAGCGGTACAACAGTAATAGTCGATGAATATGCACTTGCTAGAAGTCGTGACGTACTGAATACGTTAAAGAGTGGTCAAAAAGCCGAGCCGAACGCGCTACTTGCGGTTGTGTCGACTGCCGGCTATGACTTGAATGTGCCAATGTATCAAGACTATCAATTCTATTCAGATGTTTTACATGGCAAGGCAACAGCAGAAAGCACGTTCATAGCAATTTATGAACTAGACGACAAAGAAGAAGCTACACCAGAATGTAGCGATCAATGGATTAAGGCGTGTCCGATTTTCGAGCATGAGGACATCAAAGAAACGATGTTACCAGCCATTAAAGAGGACGTTATCACAGCCCAACAACAAGGTACTTTAACAGCTGTTCTAACAAAGTCGTTCAATATGTGGACGCAAGCAAGCGAAAGCAGTTATATAGCAGCAGACGATTGGGAACAGGCTGAAGTTGAAGCTATCGACATTAAGGGCAAACAGATTTTTCTAGGTATCGACTTATCAAAGACGGACGACTTAACAAGTGTAAGCTGGCTTATTCCGACAGATGACCAACAATTGTATTGCGATAGTCATTCGTGGATTGGCACGAAATATGGACTTGCCAACAAAATAAAATCTGACGGCGTGAACTATATCGAACTAGAGCGAAAAGGTGAATGTTCTATCACAAAATTAGACAGTGGAATCATTGATTATGAGGACATTTTTAATTGGGTTATGAGGTTCATTGAAGATAATGAGTTACAAGTTGTAGCAGTTTGTTATGACAAATGGAACTCGAATACTTTGATAACAAAGTTCGAAAAAGCGAATTTACCGCTGGTAGAAGTACGACAAGGCACATATACATTGAATACGCCTACACGTACATTCAGAGAACGTCTGTACAATGGCGAAATCGTTCATGTTGCGAATACTTTACTAGCCCACGCTGTTAATAACGCGATTCTGAAGGAAGATAACAATGGCGTGATGATTAGTAAGAAGCGAAATGCAAATAAGATAGATCCAATAGCAGCGCTTATAAATGCTTACACTGAAGCCATGTTTCATTTTGAAGAAGCTGAAGAAATGAAACGTAGAAATGAAATTTATTCAGATGAAAACTTTAGCTTTTAAGGAGGTGAGAAAAAACGAATGGGAATCTTAAAGACAATGTTTAACAGACAAGCCCAGCAAGTCACGACAGACGCATTTTTAGACGTATTAGTTAGTCTTACTTCAGACGATGAAAGCATACAGTACAGTTCGATACGAGCATTAAGAAACAGTGATGTTTATGCAGCAGTAAAAATTATTGCATCAGATGTTGCATCAAGTGAATTGTATGCAGATACGAAAGAAACAGCTATTACAAAATTGATTAACAATAAGCCGAACGACTACATGAGTGCATGGCATTACAAGTTTTCACAAGTGGCCAATATGCTACTAAATGGAAATGCTTTCTCTTTAATCGAACGTGACGAAACAGGCGCACCAATCGCACTACACGCGCTATTAAATAGCAATGTGAGCATTGAACAGCTGGACGATGGCACAATACAGTACATTCATTCAGACGATGGCGCAGAAATGATTTTAAAGGCTTCAGACGTTCTTCACTTCAAATACTTCACAACAGATGGTTTAACAGGTATAAGCCCTCTATATGCGCTACGTGATGAACTGAAGCTACAGGAACGCGGTAACAAGCTACTAGCTGGCTTCTTTAAAAGAGGTATCAATTCTAACGGTATTCTGAAAGTACACAAAGCCGATTTAGATACTGAAGCGAAAAATAATATTCGTGAGAAATTCGAGCAAGCGAACGCTGGCGACAGTAACGCACTTCGAACAATCATCTTAGACGACAACATGGACTATCAACAGATACAAGTAAACACTGATGTACTGAAGCTAGTTAATAATAACGATTGGAATACGAAACAAATCGCCAAAGTATTTGGACTTTCTACGGATCGTCTAGGTGTTGAAGCTAATCATAGTAACACCGTCCAATCGAACGTCATGTACTTACGAAATACGCTCACTCACTTTTTAAAAGCAATTGAAAGTGAAATTAACTTCAAATTAGGTAGTCCAAAGCCTTTGAAATTTAGCGTAGATTGGCTCATAGCAGAACCACAGCAACAGCTTGAAAATGATTTAAGAGCCGTTGAACTAGGTATTTTAACAGCCAATGAAATGCGTAAAAAGATGGGGCTTGAAGCCGTTGAAGGTGGCGACATTTTAAGAAAAGAAAGCGAGGAAATAGCATGAACGAGGAAAAAGAAAAGCGTTTAACTGAATCAGCAGAACTCGAAGCACCTACCACAGCGAATGAGTCGGAATCTGATACAGAAAACGCTACAGACGATGATAACACAAAAGTTATCACAGGTTACGCCTTAAAATTCGGTGAACCATCAAAAGATTTAGGTGGCTTTGTAGAAGTAATTACAGCTGAAGCACTTAAAGAAGTGGATTTATCAAACGTCATTTTACTGCATGGCCATGATTATTCTAAGCCATTGGCTAGTGTAAAAGCAGGCACATTAAAGTTAGAAGTTGATGAAATTGGCCTGAAATTTGAAGCTACTTTAACTGATACATCTTATGCAAAAGATGTTTATGAAAATATTAAGGCTGGCATTGTTGATTCAATGAGTTTCGGTTTCGAAGTCGGACTAGATTCATTTGAAGAAGATGAAGAAGGTACAGTAACACGTTCAATTGAAAACATGAAAGCATTGCATGAAATTAGTATTGTAACCGTTCCAGCATATGATTCATCAAACGTACAAGTAAGCACACGATCATATACAAAATTCTTAGAAGAAAAAGGTGGAGAAAACATGAAATTAAATACATTAAACAAACAAAATACAGAAGTGCGTTCATTTGAGGACTATATTCGTGCAAAAGGCGAGGTACGTGATGGCCTAACAACAGCAGCTAATTCAGCTGGCGTAGTTGTACCATCAGATGTCATCGGTGAAGTGTTTGAGTTAAAACGTGCTGCATATAACCTGGCACAATATGCAACTGTAAAACCTGTATCAAATGGACAAGGTAAATACCCTGTAGCAACAAACCAACAAGGCGTACTAGCAACCAAAGAAGAATTAGCACAAATTGCAGACGTAGATGCTGATATGTTTACACAAGTACAATTTGCAGTAGCTACACGCGCTGGCAAAATCGCATTATCAAATGAAGTGGTAGAAGATGCAGCAGTCGATGTGGTAGCTGAAGTGAAAGCACAACTAAAAAAATTAGTTGATAACACTGACAACAAGCACATTATCGACCTGTTAAAAGGTTTCACAAAAGTAGACGTAACAGCAGTTGACACATTCGACCAGCTGAAACGCGTGAACAATGTTGAACTAGATCCAGCGCTTAATAAAATGGTCATCGTCAATCAAGATACATTCCAATACTTAGATACAGTGAAGGACAAAGAAGGACGCTATTTACTACAACCCGATGTAACAGCACCTTCAGGCTTCTCATTATTCGGAAATCCTGTAGTGGTACTTTCAAATAAATTATTCGCACCGACTACAAAAGACACATTACCGTTAATCATCGGTGACATTGAACAATCAGTATTCGTAGCACGTAGAAACCAAGTAGAAACACAATGGGAGCAATTCGACTACTACTCACAAGGTTTAGCGGTTATCGTTCGTAACGATTATCAAGTAATTGATGCAGACGCAGCACGTTACATTGAAATCACACCAGCCTAAGTAAAAGGCACATTAAAAGGGCTTGCCTAACGGTGAGCCTTATTTTTTTAAAAGGAGATGAAAAAAGAATGGCTGAATTAAATACAGATTTATCTTCACTCGAACTATTAAAAAATAGTATGCGTGTGGAATGGGCTGAAGATGACGGTCTAATCAAAGGACTTTTAACAGCAGCGGAAAGCTACATTTCAAACGCTGTAGCTGGCGACAAATTAGAAGAAATGAAGAAAGATGAAATCTTTAAAATTGCTACGTCAATGCTTACGCAATATTGGTACAAGAATCGTGAATATGATGCTAGACAGCACGTACCAGCGTATATAACTTCATTTATCCAGCAATTACGCGGTAAATACTAAGTAAATAAATTGATAAATACCGATATATCGTGATATAATTATTTTTGTAGAGTGCGGAAACACTTTACAGTCTATAAAGCGAAACGGAATGAAGATTTTTGGTGGTCAATTTACACCGTTATTTCAGAATTGGTGCATACCTGTTTTTACATTTTGCAATATGTCATTGTTTGAACAAAATTGCTTTTAAGTCGAATATTGTTTAAAGCCCTTCACTATAATTGTGAGGGGCTTTTTCCTATGCTTTATATTCTATTATTTCACTAATGTCTGTAACGCCTAGCACCTTCATAACGGCTTCTAAATGCTCTTTATTAATCGTTGTGCGCGTGTTACGAACCATTTCACTAATGATAGTAGGGTACAATCCTGTTTTTTCAGAAAGTTCCTTTTGCGTCATACCCTTTTCTTTTAATAGCTGCTTTAGTTTGATATTAATCATTTTCTTTCACAGCCTTTTGTATTTCTAATAAATCCGTAATATCACATTCTAATGCAGTACATACCTTTTCCAGCGTTTCAAAACTAATGCTGGTTGTCTTTTCGTTGTATAGCTTTGATAGCCCAGCGCGATTAAGACCTGTCATTTTTGATAGATCCGTAACGCTTAAACGTTTCTCACCTAGTATGCGTGATAGATGAACTTTAATCATTAATTATCAACTCCTTATACAGATTGTATATTCAAGTATACAAAAAGTAAACTAAAGTGTTGACAAGGATAATCAAATTGTATATTGTAGTATACAAGAAGTTTATTAAAGTATACAAAAAGAGGTGGAAACAATGGAAAAAGTAAGAATGGTACAAGGTACACATGGGAATCGTAAGATTATCACTGAAACTAAACGTAGAGAATTAGAACAAGCTGCACTGGACTTTGAAGAATATTGGTGTTCAGTTCCTGAAGGAAATCCTTCTTTAACAGACTATTTAATGACATTTATTTTCTTTTTCTGTGGTCCTCTCCTTCTGATGTGGATGTTGATTACAACTTACGGACTGTAAAAGAAACGCGGCTATAAGACCGCGCAGTGGTATTTGTGAGTGATATTAAAACACTCTAAATGTAGAAAAAGGAGATTATATTAAATGAAACTAGATTATTACTTTATTGATGGGGTACTAGAAGAATTAGAAATGATCAAACAAGTAATTTTAACTAATCAACAAAATTTTGATGATTGCATTCAAAACGGCACATTCGATAGACGTGATGGTGCAGCGCATTATGCCGCAAAAGAAGTTTATCGCAATGCATATGTGGCAAATTTAGCACTGTCACGAACATTGGAAGAATTAAATAATAATATTCAGCAATTTAAAAAAGAATATACAAACATTGAACTCTAAAGGAGCAAAAAAAATTATGGAAAAAGCTATTATACATTTCGCTGATGGCGAACAAATCGAGGTAATCGAAGGACAAATTTTTACAGGCAAACATAGCCATTATTCAAAAGAATACCAAGAATATAGGCCTATTGATAATAAAATTTATAAATTATGGTCACATATTGATGTTGGATTAATTCCCAGCATTTTAGAAATCGTATTTAATTCAGATTTTTTCCATGAAGTTGATAACGTAAAAATAATCTATAGTTCAAAAGCAATTACTCGAATTGAAAATTTATAAAATAGGCCCTCTTTTAGGGGGCTTTTTTGCATGGAAAAGATTGGCTGTTTCGTGTAAAGGGGTGTTATCGGTATAAGCATAAATACCGAATCATTAATGTACGACATCGAAAAAATAAAGATGATTTAGGACAGCTGAAAATTCAGCCGTCATATTATTTCCTAAACCACCTAGCCCACCAACTTTTATTTTCATGTGAATGATCTACACTATTCTTCATTTCTTTTAACTGGCTATTCAATTTGCGAACCTCATTCATAAGCGCATTAATTTGTTGCTGCCCTTTTGGTTCTTCTTTAGGACTGTTCAGCAGATTTTTAATAGATACTAACTGGTCATTGAGCAATGTATTTTGTTCAATGATTTTTTTATTTTCTCTATGTAATTGTTTGTTATTTTCACGCAATTGAACCACTTCAAAGTTAAGTCCTTTTATATGTTCAGCCATATATTCCATGCTCTTCGAAATATCGGTTAAAACATCCATATGTGGGCGTATGTCACCCTCATTATTCGTCGCTATATCATTACTTTTAACAGATAGCACGTTCTTCTTAACATCCAAAGACAAAGCCTTATCTAAAGCCATTTCACGTGTATTAGATTTATCTTTTAATTGATTTAAAAACTCGCTAAGCATCGCTATATCAGTATCGCTAAATAGACGGTTGTTATTGGCATCTCTTTCAAATATGTATCCTTTTTCTTCTAATAACTTACAATAATTGCGTAATGTACTGACCTTAGAATCCAGTTTTTCTGCTACCTTAGCGATAGTTATTGGCATCGACATAGCGACCACTCCTTTTCTTTAAATGAGTATGAAATACGTTAAGGTGGATGTCAAAAAAACAATATAATGTCCATACTTGACTTACATTCTTAAAAGAATGTATAATAAAACTATTGAAAGGCGGTAATTATAATGTCAATTCGTAAAAATGTAGAAGCCTTAATCGCTTCAGAAGTAACAGCATATAAAATATCAAAAGATATTCAAATACCAGCTTCAGTAGTCCAAAAACTACGTTTAGGTATGACACAAATAGATAATATACCTTTACGCAATGCTGAAAAATTAAGCACATACTACAAACAACTAAAAAGAACGGGAGACATTTAACAATGAAAAAAGACTTAAGAATTCGATTCCCATCAGAAGATTCATTAGAAGAAATGGCCAAGCTAAAAAAAGTAATTGAAATAAGTTTTACCGGAACAATCAATACTCCTCCAGCTTCTTTAATTGATTTAAAACCAAATGATGATTTTGAAATCGAAAAACTAGAATCAATTTCAGGAGATGATTTATTAGAACAACTCTCAAAAGCATTTTCGGAAAGATTCATATTTTTATTTAAAGACTTTGAAGAACATGTTAAAGATCGTAGAGAAGCTGGCGAATTTATTCCTATGATAGAATTTCGTGATTTTCTAGTAGAACGCAAAAAAAATAAAGATTCTGATGTAGTAGATGAATTAATTAACTTAACAACAAATGGTGATTTATTAAGCATGAATCCACCTGCAAGCTTTATAATGCCTAAAACTAAAGCAATGAATACACTGATTAATCCAGCTTTAACACCCGTAGACGGTGAATCAAGTGTAGAATTTACTGTACAAAATGGCAGCGCAACTTTAAAAATGGCATTAGATTTTGATAATAATATTGAAATTCAAAGTAGAGATCATATGCGTTTCACACCATATGACAGAGAAGTGTTTAATGGCATTTGTAGCCGTTATGAAAATGACAATGATACTTTTACAGCTGAACAAATTTATAGAACTATCAATGGCCTATCCAATCGAGAAACAGTTAGTGAAGCTAGTATAAAACGCATAAATGATTCAATTACTAAAATGATTAGAATGCGCGTAAAAATCGACTATACTGAGGAAATGAAAAAGTATAAAAAATCAGATGATGTTCAAGAAGACGACGTTCAATACATTCAAGAAGACTATATGATTCCAGCTAAAAAAGCATCTTTAACCGTCAATAACAAAACGATAGAAGGATATAAATTACATGCTAAACCACTTATGTATCATTACTCACAAATATCAAATCAAATTATTACAGTGCCACTAGAAATCTTAAATACTAAGGATGGTACGAATGATAGCGATTCAATTAACAACTCCCCAGAGATAACAGTAATACGCGCACATTTGATTCGTGAGATTGAATGGATTAAAGCTGAAATGAAAAAGAAAAACCCAAATCGTAATAACAAAATATCATTAGAAAGTGTATACGAATTATTGGAACTGGAATCGCCAACTAAAAAGAAAGCCTTGAAAATACGTGACCATATAAGCAAAATTTTGAACAACTTCATAAGCAAAAACTATATTAAAAGCTACGATACTTACAAAAAAGGGCGTACTATAATGGGCTTTCAATTAGTTTTATAGTGTGCCATAAGTGGGTACCTTATGTGCCATAAGTGGGTACCTTATGTGCCATAAGTGGGTACCTTATGTGCCATAAGTGGGTACCTAAAAAAAAAAAAAA
>NZ_JBHUOR010000096.1:0-13615 GCF_042686175.1 Kurthia populi
AAAGTGAAGCCGCTGTTTCGAGCAACTGGAAACAAGCAAGCACTGTTCGTAGGAATCTCCCACTTCAAGCAACGTTCCAAGAACGGCTAAGTGGGGGTAGTTCAACCAACCCTAACTTATCAGGTACTCTTATCGGGTTAACGCTCCAGACAAAGCCTGAGGAAATTTATCGCGCTTATTTAGAGGCAACAGCCTATTCTGCACGAAAAATTGTTGATACGTATACACAAGCTGGTATGAAAATTGACCGTATTGTTGCAACGGGTGGCCTGCCTCAACGAAATCAATTGTTAATGCAAATCTATGCAGACGTGATGAATCAGCCTATTATCATTTCCGAATCAGAATATGCGCCAGCAATTGGTGCTGCGATTTTAGCAGCCGTAGCCACAAAACACTATAACACTGTGCCAGAAGCTATCGCAAAAATGGCACCACCTCTTGAAAAAGTCATTGAGCCATCAAAAGATGCCGCTACATATCAGCAACTTTACGGACTTTATACAGCGTTACATGACTACTTTGGGTATCAAAATCCTGATTACATGAAAACCTTAAAGGCCTTACGTTCAAACTAATCAAGCGAAAGGTCTAGACGCTATTGAACTCACTGATTTTCAACTAAGGGCTTTGAATATGCCTATAAACAATAGCTTGAGGTGCTTGAAAAAAGCCCGTCTATTAACCACGCAAAAACCGCGCCGTAAAGACGCGGTTTTTTATTATTTATAATCTACAATTTTAAAATCCGTCACGTATTTACCGTTTTCTAAATGCAGTGCTTGAATCAAGCCATGATTTTTTGCGAATAATAGTTTATCACCGTTTCCAAATTTCAGACGCATGACATTGGTGTACGTTTTTGTGCCAATTTTTTTCATGCCGCCAATATCTTGAACGGTTACTTTCCATTTGACTGTTTGACCTTCGATTGGATAACTTTGTGAATAGGTTTTACCTTCTGTTAATGGAAATTTAACAGGGACAAAAATATAGAAATGTGTATTCTTCTCCAGCATAAAGAGACGGTCTTCTGCGTAGTAATACGTATAGCCTTTTGTTGTATTACTAATTCGCTCACGCTTTGAATCACCATACTGATAGCGGAATGTATTTTTCATCGGTTTCATATAATGATCATATGTCGTATACGTCTTTTGTGTACTTGGTAAAAACATTACGCCATTTGTAATCGTCTCGCCAGCAGAGGCATGCATGCCAAAAGTCAATCCAGACGCCCCAATCGCGGTTACCAGCATTGCTTTTATACCTTTTTTCACAATTCTCACCTCATTTCAAAAGTAAGATGCCTTTGTTATTCTTTACCCTGATTTCTAAGAATGAAGATAGGCCTTCAGTTTATTCCTTACGCCCTTTTTTCTCCATTAAAAAAGCACCCCTTCAAAAGAAGAAGTGCTCACTATTCCTTAAACTTCAACTAACTCTTTTACGTCTGAACGAATCATATAATCAAATGCGCCAAGTGCTGCTGTAGCACCAGAACCCATTGAAATCACGATTTGTTTATAGGCGGTATCTGTACAGTCACCTGCTGCAAAAACGCCTGGTAGGCTTGTTGCACCGTGTTTATCAATGATGATTTCATTATTTTGATTTAATTCAACAGAGCCTTGTAAAAACTCAGTGTTCGGTAATAAACCAATTTGGATGAAGACACCATCAAGTGTAATGACTTTTTCTTCGCCTGTTACGGCATCTTTATATGCTAATGCATTGACAGTACCTGCACCTTTAATTTCTTGTGTAAGCGCATTTGTTAAAATCGTAACATTCGGTAAGCTACGTAGACGATTTTGTAGCACGATATCTGCTTTTAATTCGCCGCTACGTTGTAGTAAATACACGTGGTTGACGATACCCGCTAAATCGATGGCTGCTTCAACGCCTGAGTTACCGCCACCAACGACTGCAACATCTTTACCTTTAAATAATGGGCCATCACAGTGTGGACAGTAAGCAACGCCTTTATTTTTGAATTCTTGCTCACCCGGTACGCCTAATTGACGGTAGCGTGTACCAGTTGATAAGATAACTGTTTTTGATTTTAAAACAGCGCCATTTTCAAGTGTCACTTCAACTAAATCATTTTTCGCAATGTGTGTCGCGCGTTGGTTTTTCATAACATCGACTGGATATTCCGTCACATGCGCTTCAAGGCTCGCTACAAATGCAGGACCTTCTGTTGCTTTTGTACCGATAATGTTTTCGATTGATAATGTATCATTTACTTGACCACCGAAGCGCTCTGCAATAAGGCCGGTGCGAATGCCTTTACGTGCTGAATAAATCGCAGAAGCTGCACCAGCAGGGCCACCGCCGACTACTAATACATCATATGCTTCCTTGTCGTCAAAGCCTGTTGAATCTTGTGCAGCACCCAATTTATCTAGAATATCTTCTAGTGACATGCGACCACCTTCGAAAAATTCACCGTTTGTATATACAGCAGGTACAGCCAGAATGTCTTTTTCTTTTACTTCATCTTGATACGCGCCACCCTCAACCATTGTATGCGTAATATTTGGATTTAAAACAGCCATAATATTTAATGCTTGTACAACGTCTGGGCAGTTGTGGCAAGTAAGGCTGACAAATGTTTCAAAGTTCAGAGGCGTTGTGATAGCTTCGATACGTTTAATTGTTGCATCATCTACTTTTGGTGCGCGACCTGATACTTGTAATAAAGCAAGCACTAATGAGTTGAATTCGTGACCTAATGGAAGACCGGCAAAAACAACGCCAGATGCTTCTTCACCTGCTTTATTAATGCTAAAGCTTGGTGTACGTGCAAGTGTTGCTTCTTTTACTGTAATACGTGGTGACATGCCTGCAAGTTCGGTTACTAACTCGCGCATATCTTGTGATGTTTTATCGTCTGCGGCACTTAGTGTGATTTCTAAGTCCCCTTCTAATAATGCCAATAATTGATTTAATTGTGCTTTAATGTTTGCATCTAGTAATGCCATAATTATTCATCGTCCTTTCAAATCATCCTGTTTGTGTGTCGTATAGGCATTCCAAACCGTACATTCTATACGTGACAGTCATTCTCGATTTACTCTCAAGAAAGTTCGAAATTCCACCTCTATTTTAGAAGACAGAGAGTATGTTCATTCATGTTAATAGCAGAAAAGAGCGCGGATTATCGCGCTCCTTCCTCTGTTGTGTTACGTTTCAATGTTCAAAACAAAGAAATTAGATTTTACCTACTAAGTCTAGGCTAGGAGTTAATGTTTCTGCTCCTTCTTTCCATTTAGCTGGGCAAACTTCACCTGGGTGGTTGCGCACGTAAGTCGCTGCTTTAATTTTGTCGATTAATTGAGAAGCGTTACGGCCGATACCATCGTTGTTGATTTCCATTGTTTGTACGATACCGTCTGGATCGATTAAGAAAGTTGCGCGTTGAGCAAGACCTGCTTCTTCGTCTAAAACGTCGAAGTTACGAGAAATCGTGTGAGTTGGGTCACCGATCATTGTGTATTGGATTTTAGAGATTGCTTCTGAATGGTCATGCCAAGCTTTGTGAGTGAAGTGAGTATCAGTTGAAACTGAGAATACTTCAGCACCTAAAGATTTTAATGTTTCGTATTCAGCTTGTAAATCTTCAAGTTCAGTTGGGCAAACGAACGTGAAATCAGCTGGGTAGAATGCTACGACAGCCCATTTACCTTTTAATGTTTCTTCTGTTACAGTTTTGAATTCACCGTTTTGGAATGCTTCTGCAGTGAATGGTAAGATTTGTTTGTTTACTAATGACATATCAAATATTCCTCCAATTAATTCGTATATATTTTCTTAATAACCATTTTTTAATTAGAATGATTATTGTTTACAATTAAATTATCATACGAAAAGGTTTTTCTGTCAACCCTTTTGCTCTTGTTTAATTGAAGCGTTCAAAATTATTAGTGTAGCGCTCTTTTATAAATACTATATATTTTCATTTACTTTATATCTAACTAAGAATAATTTTCTGGAATAATTCAAAATTTTCTCTAATAGGTCAAAAAATTGTATCTAATGGAATTACCCCACTTATTTCTCTTATAATTTTCTCAATTAGAAAAAATATCCTGACACAATAACGTCATTTTTTGGATTAAAAAGCTTATTTATTAAATAAAGCTGTTTGACAAATGAGAAACTAGGTTTACCATTTAATAATTTATATCGATTCACATAGCTACTCATCTTTATATGTATTTTCTACCCACTTTTTAGTTTGATATTTTAGATAATCACGTCCTATAATAACAGCACAAACTTCAGTAACGGAGGACATTAGATGGAAGCACAAAAGCCGACCTTTAGTATGAAGGACTTTTTAAAACTCATTAATCGTGTGAATCCTAAAAAAGGATTATTTTTATTAGGTATTATTCTTAGTTTAATGACGAGTGGTGCAAGCTTACTCGTTCCACAATTCACGAAAACACTTGTCGATACGAGTGAGCTCTCGAAAATCGATTTAAATATGCTTAGCATCTTACTACTCGCCTTTGCCGCACAGCTTATTTTTGGCACGATTGGTGGCTTCCTGCTACGCTATGTTGGCGAAAGCGCCGTAAAAACATTGCGTGAAAAATTATGGGATCATTTATTAAAATTACCGGTGAGCTATTTTGACCAGCATAAATCAGGGGAAAGTAGCTCGCGTCTTGTCAATGATACAGGGGTCATTAAGGAGCTTGTGACATCTCACTTCCCTAGCTTTATTACCGGCGCGATTCAGCTCATTGGTTCGATGATTATTTTATTCTTTATGGACTGGAAAATGGCGTCGATTATGTTTCTAGCAGTACCAATTGTTGCACTTGTGCTCTTCCCAATCGGCAAAATTATGTCGAAAATCGGACGCCAGCTGCAAGGTGCTACAGCCGACTTCAATGCAGAAGCGACTGAAAAATTAACGGAAATTCGTTTAATTAAAGCAAGTAATGGAGAACCCTTTGAACGCAAAAATGGGCGTACATTCATCGCGAAAATCTTTAAATTAGGGGTCAAGGATGCCAAAGTAGAAGCGGTGCTACAGCCAATTATGATGACGGTTATTTTAGGGCTATTCGTCGGTATTCTCGGCTATGGTGCGGTTCGTGTACAAGCAGGCACACTTACAAGTGGGTCACTTGTCGCGTTTTTACTCTATTTATTTAACATTTTAATGCCCGCCGCAACGTTTGCGATGTTCTTTGCGCAAGTACAAAAAGCAATGGGTGCAACTGAACGTATTGAACAAATTTTAGCGACATCTTTTGAGCCTGCAGGGAATGGCACAACAATCGATGTCGTCGGCCAAACGATTCAAGCGCGCGATGTTTCCTTCTATTATAATGAGGACCGCCCCGTGCTTAAAAATATTTCCTTTGATGCTTACCCAAACTCCGTCATTGCTTTTGCGGGGCCAAGTGGTGGCGGTAAAACGACTATTTTCGCATTACTTGAGCGATTTTATGAGCCAACAGGGGGCGTCTTTGCGATTAACGGTCAAAATATTCAACAGCTTGATTTAACGGATTGGCGCGCACAAATTGGCTATGTATCACAGGATAGTGCGGTATTCGCCGGTAGTATTCGTGAGAATTTACAATATGGTCTTGGGCGTACACTCAGTGACGAGGAACTATGGCATGGCTTAGCACTTGCCTACGCAGATGCCTTCGTTTCAAACTTTCCACAAAAATTAGAAACGGAAATTGGGGAACGTGGTGTCAAATTATCTGGTGGTCAAAAACAACGGATTGCGATTGCACGAGCATTCCTACGCAATCCCAAAATTTTAATGCTTGACGAGGCCACTGCTAGCCTAGATTCGCAGTCTGAAGAAAAGGTACAGCGTGCACTCGATCAATTGATGGAAGGACGTACAACACTTGTGATTGCACATCGTCTATCAACAATTGTCGATGCCGACCAAATTTACTTCATTGAGCAAGGGGAAGTGACCGGTCATGGTACGCATCATGAATTACTAAAAACACATCCGCTGTATGCGTCTTATGTGAATGAGCAAATGGTGAATTAATCATAAAAGGAGAAATCGTTACGAAGCGATTTCTCCTTTTTGTATACGCTGAAAAAACGGCTTAGGAATTTTCCAAATAAACAAGCTAAGTATAAAAGCAATTAGCGCAAAGACGATTGCTACGGATGCCAGTGAATAGCGTTCAGCGAGCACCCCGAGTAAAAGTGTCAGTAGTACTTGTAACACAGCCTGCACAAATTGAATCACACTGCCAATGCGCCCCATTAGTGACGGCTCAATTGTTTGCTGATACCAAGTTGCATAGCCACTATTACTAAACGCCATGCAAAAGCCTAATACAATTAAGCTAATGACTGCCAGCACATAATGGAATGAAGCGTAAAAGCAACCATAACTCAGCAGTGTCAGGCTAAAGCCATACTGAATATACTTGCGCTGTGACCATTTTTTCGCAAAAGTCGCGGCGACCATGCCACCCAAAACAGCACCAATCCCAGCGAGGCTCACGGTCAGGCCATATAATGCTTCTGATACATGTAAGTCACGCAGTAAAAATGTCATCTCTTGTGAATCAAGTGCAAAGGCGAGCATGAGTGCCATCGTATACAGCAGTAAAAACTGCTTTAGAAATGCCTGACCATTCAAATAACGTACAACGATGCGAAAATCTTCTTTGAGTGACCATTTTGTACGAAGTGCCTGCTGTTTTACCGCCGGAAGTTGTGCTAAAAGACATGCACAGACTAAAAAGCTTGCGGCATTCAGCCACATCGTCGTCGCAATCGAAGTGGTCGCGACCAATATGCCTCCAAGTGCTGGACCAATCATAAATGCACCTGAGCTACATGTTGCATTAATGGCATTAAAGCGTAGACGATGCTCTTCGCGCACAAGCGTCGTAATTAAATACGTACTACTTGGGCCAAAAAACGTCGCCGCAACATTTGTACAAGCAATGAGTAGATAAATCATCCATAACTCCGACGCAAATGGCATGAGGAAAATAAACAGTGCGCGGCTGACATCTACTAAAATAACGAGCTTTTTCTTATTCATGCGATCAATAAGTGACCCTGCTACGACATTACTAATCATTCGAATAACCGGGCCAACGATATAAATGCCCGCAACTGCGGCTGGCGACTCTGTCAGACGCCACACAAACACATTTAAGGCAATCAAATAAAGCCAGTTGCCAATATTCGATACACCTAACCCAATTAAAAATGCCAAATAATAACGCGGCCATCTAGTCATGCACACGCAGCTCCTCACTCGTTTCATATGCTAGCTGATAATAATAGGCCATCTTTTTATACTGATGCCACTCGCCATAAATCTCAGCTAATTTAGGTGCATAATGTAAAATGAGCTCCTTATGCTTTGCGGCGCAAATGGCTTTCATTGCTGGCTCTTCTTGTGCTTGGAATGTCGCTTGTGTAGCAGATGTTTGATGTAGTAGCGCAGCTAATAATGCCCATTGATGCTGATGATGCTCGGCTGTAAAGGCCTTATGCTCCTGCTGCTGAAGCTCTTTAGCTTTAATAACATCCCCCGAAAAAACGAGGGTGCGTAAATAGTTAATCATCGTATGCACATCGTCCCATGCTTGTAGGGATTTTTGATAATAGTATGATGCCTCCTTATAGCGTTTTTGCTGTTCAAAGCAAAAGGCCATATTATTAAAAATGGATGCCCATTGCTTATTTGTCGCAATCGCTGGCACCGCTTCTAATAGCTCAACCCCTGCCGTATATTCTACCATCGCCTCATCAAAGCGATTGCGCGCAGCCAAAATAACGCCTTTCATCGAATACAATTTCAATTGAAATAATGGACGATACCGATGTGTAAATAACGCGATGGCCTTTTCTATATACTGTGCGGCTAACGAAAATTGATAATGGCGATGTGCCGCAAATGCCACGTGATACAAATAAATCGCCTGCTCATATGACTGCGTTCTAGAGAAATAGAGCTGCGCATTCTCCTGCTTTTCTGTCACTAAAATCGACTCATATGCACCTGTGCTTAATTGATAGTACGTCGTCACGCCAATATAGAGCGTTGTTAGACGATTTTTCGTGAACGGCGGCTGACCGATTGTTTTTAAAATGGCTTCTGCCTGCGTGAATTGCTGTTCCCGCGTTAAATACCGTGCATAAATTAACTGCTGCATTGTATGTAGCGCAGCGGTTGTTTTAGTCGTTAAAAGCGCTAGCTGTGCATCATTTAATGGCTTATCATCTACTAATGCTTGATAAACCACCTCTAGTGCCTGCACCATCTCATCATGCGCGTGTTGCACATCTTCATACACTTTTCCAAGTCGTTGAAACAGTAGCGCATACACCTCTTCTGTTGCGGTCACTAAATTATTTTCAATCCGGCTTAAATACGAAGTTGTACAAATGCCGACGGCTAAATCATCTTGCTTCGTCCCTTGCTGTTTACGATACGTTCGAATTAATACGCCTTTATCCATGCCCTCACCTCTACTTTAGTTTACCAAATAATAGTAAGCTGATATTGTGTAAATATCGCTTTCAAAAGCGATTGAGTAGCCATTTATTTAAAAAATTACACAAAAAAACCGCTCCACACGAACGGTTTTTTTCTTACACTTCTTTTAATAGCTGAATAACTTTTTCATACGTCGTACGTTGTAGCGTCGTCGTTTGACTTACAAAGCCTTCAAACACATCGACAAATTGAAGAATCGGCTCTTCTACATCAATTTGCTCATAAACAGCCGCAAATTCTTTTTCATGCTGTTTCACTTTGTCAATTTTTTTCTCTAAAATCGTAATCACACGATCTTTATCAACATATTGCATCGCATTAATACTGACGACCATTTCAATTGGCGATTGTGCTTTTTCAATCATCTTATAAATCATGTCAGGTAACGCTTCTCGGCCCTTTTCGGTAATACCAAACACATGCTTATCTGGTCGGTTATCTTCACGAATGATTTCAACTTCTTCGATTAGTTGTTGCTTCACTAACGAATCAAAATGATAATAAAGCTTACTTTCCGTTAGATTGCCCATTTGTGCAAATGGAATTGGCTCTGACAGTGCTTTTTTTAATTTATATGGATAATTATTGCCTTCCATTAACTTCGCCAAGATATAAATTTGAAGAGACATATCCCCACTCCTAAAATGTACTAAATAGTAAAAGGAAGCTTCCATCCGCTGATAGAAACTCCCTTTATCATATCAAAGTTACGCTGTAATTTCTTTAGTATCTTCTGCTAGCTTTTTTAAAGACTTTTGACGGTGAAGGAATGTCACAATCAATAGATTAATGACAAGCGCGCCCGCACCAACTGCCGCAAGTCCCCAAATATGTGGAACTGGGTCTGTTGAGCCAAAGAAAATTGCGAAATACGACTGTACGGAGTGATACATCGGTGTAATGTAGCTCATAACTTCAAATGGTGCGTACATCATATCACGTGGCATTGTAGCACCATTGGCAATTGTTTGTGCAAGTAATACCGGAATGTTTAAAATCATCCCCGCTTCACCTACTAAGAATGTAAACATCGCACAGAAGTTGAAGGCTACCATATATAGAAGGATTTGCTGTAAAGCTACTTTCCAAATGGTAGCCGTATCCACATCTGCTACTAAATACGTAATAATTAATGCCGCAATTGTTCCAAGTACCGCAATAATAAACGCTGACAATTGTACATAGCCGAATAAACGAATTTTTGGAGCTTCGCCAAGGAACATTTTAAATGATCCGACTAATTGCATCGCCGCAATCATAGCCCCTACATAACATGCCATCGTTAAGAACATTGGCAGCATATTGTTGTGCATACCATCTGGCACATCATTGACAACCACGTAGTTCCCTACATAGCTTTCTTCAATTTGTTTTGAAATTTCTTTCGCCTGATCCTCCGGAACATTCATACTCATTAATACCCCTTGTGCCGTTTGTTCGGAGAAGCTTGTGCTTAGCTGTGCGTTAATTTCCTTTACAACGGAGCTCATACTAGAAGCGACCATTGTAGCCGAGGCTTCATTTACAGTGAAGTCAATTTGCGCTGACTCACCTTTACTCGCATTTTTCGAAAAATCCTTTGGAATATGAATGACTAATGCATAATCATTATCTTCTAATGATTTTAATGCTTCTTTATTTGTTAAATCTGTATCAATTGTTTTAAACGGCAGACTTTCAATCAATTGGTCCTCAATTTGTTTTGCTGCCTTGCCCTTGTCGTCATTGACAAAGGCAATTTTCAATTCATCCATTTGTCCAGGTAGTGCCGTATATCCAAGTAAAAAAATACCAAGCATGGCTACCGCATAAAATACACCCATAAATACCGAGGATGTAACACCCATCGATTTAAAAAACTTTTTAAAACTCACTTCTCGTCATTCCTCCATCATTCTCTCTACATACTTTCATTATAGTACTCAAATTAGAGTACTTTTAGTATTCTATAGAAAAATAATGAATGTGTAAAGAAAAAAGTGTAAGGAAGGCAAAAATCTATTTTTCATGCCATAAAAAAATGCGGAATCACAACAAAATGTGATTCCGCATTTTTATTATTCTTCGACAATGGCAACGGGCTCTGGCTGTTTTGATTTTGCACCAGCATATTTAAACCACGTAATAACGATTGCGACAATTAAAATGAAGCCTAAGTAGCCCATTGTTGGGTACACCGTACTAACTAATTGAATAAATCCTATGAAGCTTACACCGAAAGCAACGGCGCCAACAATCCATACAAACCATTTAAAATGCTTACTCGTTGAAGGAACAATACGTGCAGAGAAGGCAAATAGCATGCCTACTGCTGTATTGTAAATCATACCAAGTAGCGCAATGGCCATTAACCAACCAAGTACAGGGTGCATGGTTTGTGCCAGCAATAGCATTGGCATATCTGCACCAGCAACAACATCCATTTTTGCTAACATGGCAATGCTAATTAATAAAATAAGTACGCCTAAGCCTAGACCACCGAAAATCCCACCAAATTTTGCGATTTTCACGTTCTTTTGTGTACCACCCATTACCGCAAGCATCGAAGCACCTGCCGCTAAATTATACGATACATAAAGTGCTGCGCCGACAATCCAGTTTGGTGCCGATCCACTTTGATTCTGCGCAAGTGTGTTCATTTGTGCAGCGGATAAATCCGTTGTAAATACGGCATAGCCGGCAATAATTAGCACTAATAACAGTAAGAATGGTGTAATCGCACTAATAATTCCAATGATTTTATTAATATCAAATGTCAACGTTAAAATTGTAATGACTAGCATAAATAAACTACCATATACGGCTGGTACATTAAATTGATTTTCAAAAATCGAACCCGCTCCTGCTAGCATGACAACTGCTACACCAAATAGGAAGAATGTAATGATAAAATCGACAACAGCGCCGACATAGCGGCCGCAAATTTTATAAATTACTTCTTTATGGGATGTCGCATTTAAGCGGCTTCCTAGTGTCGTTAAATTCATTCCTAAAAAGGCAAACAGCACTGCCGCGATAACCCCACCAATAATACCCCACCAGCCAAAGCTCGTAAAGAACTGTAAAATCTCCTGCCCCGATGCAAAGCCCGCGCCAACAATAACGCCAATAAACGCCCCCGCCATTTCAATACTCTTCTTCATTTGAAACACCTCTTTTTTGAATATTTTGATAATTTATTACATAAAGAAAACCGGCTTCACCGGCTCTCTTATTATTGAACAGTGTTAAGGGTGCGTAAATTATATACTTTTTTCTCTTCAGTGAACGTTTCCATTAATGGAATATTTGGTTCATAACCAATGCCTGATGCTATCGGAACAGTAATATAACCATTTTCCACTGTCACAATTGGCTCTGTAATGTCTTGGTCCCAGTAACGGTCTGCGCTTGCTGTATCCCCTGGCATTGTGAAGTTTGATAAGGTTGTGATGGCAACATTATGCGCACGACCGATACCAGACTCTAGCATACCACCACACCACACATCAAGACCTTGCTCTTTACAGTAATCGTGTATTTTAATCGATTCAGTTAAACCACCAACGCGGCCAATTTTAATGTTAATAATTTTACAGCTACCTAACTCAACCGCTTTACGCGCATCCTCAAGTGAATGAATCGATTCATCTAAGCAAATCGGTGTTTTTAATACTTTTTGGATATGCGCATGGTCGATAATATCATCTGATGCAAGTGGCTGCTCAATCATCATTAAGTTAAAATCGTCCAGCTCTTTTAGCATGTCGATGTCTTCTAAGCGGTAGCAAGAATTGGCATCTGCCATCAGTGGTAAGTCTGGATATTTTGCACGAATTGCACGAATCACCTCTACATCCCAGCCCGGCTTGATTTTCACTTTAATACGTTTATAGCCTTCCGCTACGTAGGTATCAATAAACGACATTAATGTTTCAGTATCTGGTTGAATGCCGATTGAAATACCGACCTCGATTTTTTCGCGGGTGCCCCCAAGTGCCTTCCAGAGTGGTTGATTTGTGCGTTTTGCGTATAAATCCCAAATTGCTCCTTCAACCATTGCCTTTGCCATATTGTTTTTACGAATCGGCTCGAAGATATCATTAACCTCACTTGGATGCTCGATTTCTTTCCCTTCAAGTAATGGAATTAAGAAGTCTTCTAAAATAATCCAGTTCGTTTTATACGTTTCCTCGTTATACCAAGGTGCATCAAATGCGACCGATTCGCCCCAGCCCGTGTTACCAAGCTCGTCTTTTACTTCTACTAATAAAAAGATTTTTTCTCTGAATGTCCCAAAGCTCGTTGTGAAAGGTCCTTTTAAGTTCATGCGTAATTTGCGTACAGTAATTTGTTCAATTCTCATCGTATTTGCCCCTTTATTGTGGTATTTTTAACGTATTTTTTTGAACGAGTAAATAATAGTAAACGGCTGCATCCGACGTTTTATGTAGCTCAATGGCCGCATAGCCTTGTGCAAAAGCTTCTTCAAACATCGCGCGTGTTTTGTAGCGCCAATCTAGTGCAAGCTCAAGATTTTCCGCTTTTAATTCACCAATATTATTCGGTACAGGTACATAATAAGCCGGCTCCGAAAGGATTTGTGCGGTGTTAAAATGACCATCTAACACGGGTAAGCCTTCGTTATTGATATGCCATGTATCGAGTAATTGAGGATTCTTGTAAAAGATCCGGCTAAAATTATTAACATAATCACTAGCAATCCACCAATCGATTTGGAAACGATCTGATGGCAAGCCGTCATTTAACTCATCCGACATTTTGCCGTAGCAATCTCGAATATACGTGTTACAGACGCCATGTAGTTTACTTAAATTCAAGTATGCATTCCGTGTTTGAAGTGGATCATATGTCCATGTCATTAAGTCATAGCCTATTTTTAACGCCTCTTCTTTTTGCTTTAATTTAAGTTTTTCGCCGATACCACCCGAACGATAATCTGGTAAAATACCAAGCATATGGGAGCATAACGACGCTTTTTGATTGACGAATTGTAATATTAAGTGCACCACTCAAAATAAATAAAAAAAGACCCATTCAATATGAGCCTGTATAATTAAAGTTCCTACACCAAAATCAACAGGGGGC
>NZ_JBHUOR010000097.1:0-13965 GCF_042686175.1 Kurthia populi
TCCTTTATTTTGGATTTGGATGGTTTACTACCGCCCAACCATTATAAAGGATTTTTTTGTGTTTGAATTATATTACAGAAAATTCAGTTTATTCAAAGGTGTTAAATTATTTTAATGCGACGCTAGTGGTATCATATAATTAACATACATATTTAATATTTTCTGAAATAATAGGATTTATAGAAACAACAAGACAAAGCAATTAAATACCATAATAATGTAATGATTAAGGAGATACTTATAAATGAAGAAGTTAGGAAAAGTTAAACACAGAATTGATGTTTCCAATGAATATGAGGTATTAGCTAAAAAAGATGAAGAAGTTTCTAAATTGCTTTTTAAAAATGGGGAATATAAACATGCCATATATTTTTGTATTCAAGCAATGGAGAAATATATTCGTTCAAAAATTTTTAGTATAGTAAATCCTAATTTAGAATATTTCAGAAAAAGAAATCAAAATCATTCTGTAGAAGACGCTATTGAATTTTTGCTTGAAATTGTTTCAACAGAAGAAAATTTAAGAAAAACCATTCGACAACAATTAGTAGAATGTATATTAGGGGAAATAAATTATCAACAATTACATAATAATTTAAGATACCCTTTTTATTCTCAAAAATTTAATACATACTCTGTTATTACATATGTAGCAGAAGATTACAAATATGTAGAAATAGAACTTCAAAAATTAAAAATTTACTTAAATGAATTAAATAGACTTTAAATAGTTATGAATAAAAGTGTTAATAACTATTAGAATAGCATTATTGTATTTAAACATAAAAAATAAGTTCGATAATTTTATATTGATTTTTTAATCCCTTTTATACAATGTCATCCTATTAACACACTTTTATCCATAACTTTAGTAAACCTCAACTATTTAAATTGAGTTAACCATGTTAATTTAAGATAACTTTTAAATTCAATTGAAATGAAAGAGCTGATTTTAACGCATTTATGCTTATACCGATAAGAACTAGTTACGCGAACTAGCAAAATAACCCATTTAAAACTAGCTGGTTGTTAAAAATCCACGCAAAAGAGGAAGAAAGCCGAAAACGCTGGAATAGCTAATGTTTCCAGATTGGATTCTTTTAGTTTATTTAAATTTTACAGAAAGGCTTAAGCGTGATATTTACCATACTAATAAAATGTATTATTTGGTATAATTTAGTAAATATTATGAAGTCGGTGGATAAAATATGCGTAAAATTAAATCTTTATTTATCCTAGCAGCCCTATCTCTTGCTGCTTGTAGCAATAACTCAATAAATATCGATACCCATTCTGAGATAGTCGAGTTAAGCGAGAAAGAATTAAATTCGATTGGTGGCGAGAAAGATCAAAATATTACGCCAGAGAATTTCAAAAAATTAATCCTGTATTCAAAAATAAGTAATTATGACAATTTGAAAAATGCACACGTAGAAACGGATGTTCATCTAAAGAAACTTTTAGGTGATGTATATTGGGTAGGAACGTCAGCAGAAGGAAACGCAAAAAATGGTGATTATATTTATGAGGAAAAAGTGATTATAAATTTGAAAAATACATCGGAACAAGAAATTAAGGAAGCATTGAAAAATGCATACATTACCGTTGTTTGGGACGAAGGTCAGCACACCGATAGATTTGACAATAATTTTCAATAACTCTAGGGCTTCCTTAATAAAAAAGACCGGAAATCACTATGATTTCCAGTCTTTTAATTTTAAATAGCTTTTCAAAAATTAAATAATATAATTTTCAATATAACTTTTAAGTCGAATACTATATTTGTTTACATCATACTCTTCACTGTTATAAACAACCTGAGCTATTTCTTCTATATCTTTTTTAACATTATGTAAAAACACTGTTTTCTTATATTTTTTTAATATGCCAATTAAAGCATGAACAGTTTCTTCGACAACAAAAACATGGTTACTATTAATCGCTTTCTTTAATTGTTTAATAAACCATTCACTATCTCCTGCACTATTTAAAAAATAATGAATACCGTCTACTATCTCAATCTCATCTTGATAACGCTCAAATAAACCTTCAAATTCATTGCGATCAAAGATTTTTACTTCTTCCTCATATGCTATATGCTCTTCATCATTTTCGTATTCTTCATCGTCATCGTCGATATCCACTGTTAAATTATTAATCAACTCTTCAAAATCATCTGCCACAATCACATCTAACTCTACCTCTAAATCAATATAACTAACGGGTGGATTATTTCCATTATAATTTCTATAATCTAAACATACACAATAATGTCCCTCATGCAAAAGAATTACAATATCTTCTGGATACTCCCACTCCTCAATCATTTCAAATGTACACCCAATACCTATCTTATCAAGTGTAATCCCTCTCAATTGAAATATATTTAAAGAACTTCGACAATGTTCTCCATCATGAGGATTCATATATTCAAAATAATATGTATTGTTTTGAAAAGATATCATACCACCATTTTTCGCTTTCATTAACTCAATATATGTTTCAGGCAGCTTTATTCCAAACTTTTCTTCAACATCTTTTAATACATTTTCAGTCAGAACTTCTGACTCATAAAAATCATATTCCAAATCATCATTATCACATTCAAAAATCTTCGTATTAATCAATTCATTAAACCCCTTCTCTAATCAAAACAACTTCAATTCCTTCTCCTCTTTCAAATACGCTGCCCACACTTCTAAAAAGGCTGCATCAACATCCATTTTACTTACTGCATGTTCAAATTCATAGGTTGCGTCAGAAAATCCACCTTTAAAATCCCAAATCAGACGATACAATGTCGTGTTACTCACTGAAATCGACTCGCAGTTTTGCTGGTACAGCCATAGCATAATGATATAAAGAAATTTCCGCTTACACTTCTGTAGAAATTCGACATCTTCTAAGCTCTGCTTCACAATGACACCCTGCTTTATCAGGTTTTGTAGCGCTTTTTCTATTTCATCTTCTTCACCTTTCAAAAGAAAAGAAGCTTCTAACACACTTTCAGGAACATCCTGCTGTGTAGATGCTTCCATTTCTGCCTTTTCAACCACATGCTGTAATGTTAAAAAGCCCGTCTCTACGCCAAAATATAACTCATTCCAATTCAACGTCGTTTCATTGATGAAAAATGAAAAAGATACAATTGCCGCTTCTGTATGATTAGAAGGAATCTCTAAAATTAGCTCCTTGTCCACATGTATCTCCTGCTTTCATTCATTATTTTGCATTAAGATAATCTCGAGTTGCTGAGTAAAATCCCATTTGCAGCAGCCAACACTAATCATAATCATACTGTGTAAATTGGACAAAAGATGGTAGTATTTTTTTAAAATGATTACTATTCTCAAATTGTTGCTCGTTTGACAAAATAAACATTTCATTTGCATCATTTCCTATGAAAAGAACAGTTGAATTTTCTTTTATTTCAATATCTAGATAAATAGACTCTTCCTTAACAAATCCAACTAAATCTAATTTTTTATGGAACTGTAGATTTGAATTGTTTGTTGAAAAAAACACTTGGTTCCCTAAACAAATTTGTTCAATAATTCTATGTCAGACACAGTAATCTCATTCGGTCTATTTCCTACTAAAAAGAGCCAAGAAAATTCATTCTCAAACATATCTTCCAATGAGACACTCCCTTCCATTTGGATTTTTTTCTAATATTATCATTCATTCAAAAAAGAGATTACCCTTTTTGGCAATCTCCTACATCATTTATTTACTACCAATAATTCTTTCTTCTCCGTCACTTACATTAAAAATATCAATATGTGAAAAGGGGACATGTTGTCGAATATCAGCCATTCCATTTGCGCCACCGACTGAACGCAGGGCTAAATTTTCACGTTCAATCAGTAAGCTTCCTTTATCTGCAAGAAGATTTCGTTTACCAATAGACGTATCTCGCAATACCTGATGACTATATGGCGCGACACTGATGCGCCATTTTTCCCCTTCCATGCTTAATGCACCCTGCAAACCAAAGGACTTCTCCTGCTGTGGTGTTAATGGAATATGTGGTCTACTAGCTAAATGTTTAAATTCATTATACGCCTTCCCCAAATTGCAAATGCTTCCTGTATCTACTGTAAATGTTGAAAGGAAAAAGTAACTCGGGGCATAGCCAGCTGTTAATAGTGCCTCTGCATACAGTTGGATTAATGGAATAATTTCAGCCTGTACATAATTGGCTGCATGCTGGTTAGATGACGCAAGCTCCGCCGCTGCATGCATTAATAAATGCACTGTATTCGCTACATCCGTCCAGGTAGCCGCTTCAAATGTACCTCGTCTATCTGAAATTCCCTTTTGGCGTTTATAGCTGAGTAATGTATTTAAAAAATAGCGCTCCGAATCAATACAGCCAGCGGATGGTCGTTTTGCTGTTGGTGGATAAAATTGCTTGGCAAACATACCATTATTCTGCATCATTGGGTCTACCCCATAGTAAACACCATCTTCATTTTCAAACAAGTATACTTGCACAAAGCGGCTCATCGCATGCGCCTCTGTCAGCAGCATTTCTACAGTCATCGACAGCTCATCTGTCGCAACATCTCGTAGCTTATCCGACTGAATCATTAAATAAGATTGCCCTTTCCCATCTACATGCATTTGATTTGCCTCATCAACGTGTATATAACTTTTTGTAAAAGGTGCTGCCCGCTCAGTCGACATCAGTGCATACGGCCCGACTGCCATCACATGATGGTCATTTGCATCAAATAATTCACGGAATACTAATCGATCTTCTAGTAATGGCTTGAAGCGGAACTCCACGCATCCTGTACGTTGACCAGGCTTTAAATGGTCAATTAACGGTTTATACGTCGCTAATACATTGGCTACATCCTCCTTGAATGAATCACGAGTGGCCTTATTTTTCCAGCCATACGTATACGGTGTAATCGATAATCTTACGCCTGCGACATGATTCAAATGATGCTCATTGATCTGGTCATGCATGTCCTGAAGCTGTGTATTATGACGACTGTAGCCGACTGTAGAAAGGCGAACTTTCACCCCTAAATCCTCTGCGGCATACTGAATATACTGCTTTAAAAATGGGTACGTGCTAATGTCATTATCTAAGTAAGGGAAAATAACCCCTGGTCGATGTGAAAGACGTCCATAGCCAAGTAGTCCATGTTTTGGCATTTCAAAATATGGATGGAAACGTTGATTAAGTGTTAGTGGCCCTGTTGGATCTAGATAATAGTCTCCTTCCTGTGTACGGAACTGCTGTGCCTTTTCCATTGCGACGGTTTTAAGTGCTGAAAAAATATTTTGTAAGCCATTTAGATTAAGCGACCAAATACGTGTTCCTGCACTTTGACTGCAAAAGCTACAGCGATTAAAGCATCCTACCTCAGGCTGAAGATGACGGAGCTTACTAAATGCATCCGCTGGTAGGCCACGAAGCTCTTCTATTACCTTATGACGTTCAATATAATCTACTGCCGCTACATTCGAAGGCTCTTTTTCACTTTCTAAAATCAAAATATTCTGAAATTCATTTCGAATCATTGTCCAATAAAACCCTAGTTTATTCCATATTGGGTCTGCTGCATCTTGAATGGCTCGTCCGTTTGTATCGAGTAGTAACGCTAAAATTTCTGGGTACGTATAAAGTTTCGCTATTAATGCTGCTCTTGTTACCGTATTTTCATTTGCCAGCTCAAGATTTTCACCTGCTTTTTCCGCTTCTTCTGGTGTTACCATTAAACGGATTTCCTCAAATCTAGCAGTTCCAACAAATTTTTGCGCCTCAATATAATGCGTTACCGTTGGCCATTCATAACCACCTAATGTAAACGGATGATTTGAGTTGTTACTAAGCGCATTATATTCATCAGATAAATGATTATTAAGAATTATATTTTTCACATTAAACACCTCTTTTGTATTGTTTAACTTTACAAATTCATAATACAATAGACACATGGACATGTTATGACCATCTAAAATATTTTTCAATTATTTTAGCTAACAAATATAAAGGAGTATTTTAAATGGATACAAACCAAATAACGCGCGTCTTATCAATTTATTCACGATTTTATGCAGGTGAAGGACTTAATAAAAGGGCCATTGCGGCTGAATTTCAAGTAAGTGAAAAAACGATTCAGCGCGATTTCAACCAAATTCGAGATTTTTTAGAGCAACAAGGCATACAAGCACCTATACGATATAATGCCTCTGAAAAAAAGTATTTTTGGCATGAACGAAATAGTTTATTAAAGCCCGATGTTATTTATTCAACAACGAAAATTTTATTAGAATCACGCGCCTTTTTAAAAAATGAAATGCAGCAAATTATCGAGCATTTAATTGGTCAGATAAACTTAGACCAACGAAAAATATTACAAAATGTGCTATCTAGTGATATGTCAGGCTATAGAAATTTGCAGACAAATATTTCTGTAACAAACTTGCTTTGGCAGCTTGCGAAAGAGATTGAAGAAAAAAATTGCATTCGTATCGTTTATACCAAAGAATTTAACCCATCTAAAAAACCAACTGTGCTTTTTCCAGTTGGCATTATTTTCTCCGAATATTATTTTTATTTAATAGCCTATCAAACATCGTTTAAACCTGACTATCCAACGATTTACCGCATAGACCGTATTCAATCATTAGAAAGTCAGCCTCATTTTAAACCATCTTATAATATTGCCTATTTTAGTGAAAGTGCTTTTCGTGATCGTATTCAATTTATGTATACAGGGGCGCTTATGACAATCCGTTTTCGCTTCACTGGTCCATCTGTACAAGCTGTATTGGACCGTATTCCAACAGCACGCCAATTACATAATAATGAATTCGAGGCAGAGGTGTATGGTAAGGGAATCAAAATGTGGCTGCTTAGTCAGGGGCCGCATATCGAAGTGCTTAGTCCTGCAAGTTTTCGTGCTGAAATGAAGGAAGAAATTCAGCACATGCTTTCGAAATATGACTAAATAAAAAGGTTGTAACATACATATAAAATAACCGCTCCTATGAGTATAAGAAAAACCGGAATCGTGCTTTGGCACGGTTCCGGTTTTTCATTATGAACGCTAAAAAAGGAACATGATGTGTTTTGTTCCAGTCTCGTTTTTTAGTGTAAAGATTTTATGATAACTCGCGTTGCCTCTTCAATCAATTGATTATCGTATGTAGCATTTTGCTCACTTCTACTTGAAAGAATAGCTAAAACAATCGGTGCTCGATTTGGTGGAAAGACAACCGCAATATCATTTCTTGTTCCGTAGCTTCCGGCACCACTCTTATCTACAACCTTCCAGTCTGTTGGAACGCCTGCACGAATTAAAGCATCTCCTGTTTTATTATCCGCCATCCAATCGAGTAGAAGCTGTCGCTTTTCAATTGATAATGTACTGTCGATAGTATATTTCTTCAAATCAATTGCGAGTGCTTTGGCAGTGCTCGTGTCACGTTTATCTCCTGGAATGGCTGTATTCAATTCTGTTTCAAAACGATTAGCGTATGTTGTTTTGTCGCCCATTTTGCGAAGGCTTTGTTCAAATCCCTTTGGACCACCAATTGCATGAAATAACAGATTCCCTGCTGTATTGTCACTGTATCGAACAGCCGCCTCACTAATTTCTCGTAGTGTCATCCCTGTATCTGTATAAAGCTCTGTCACGGGTGAATATGCGACAAGATCATCCTTTGTATACAGAATAACCGTTTCTAATTGCTCTAATGAAGCGTTTTGCAGTAAAACCCCCGCCGCAAGTGCCTTATACGTCGACGTAAATGCGAATCGTTCATTTGCATGGTACGCTATTTTTTTATTTGTTGCGGTATCGATTACATAAATACCTAGACGCGCATCATATTTCTTTTCTAGCTCCTTAAAATCCTGCTGAGGCGATGACCATCCAGCTAGCGGAATGATTGCAAGCACCATGATAAGTAAGACAACTTTCAGTGACGATTTTTCCATTGAGCAAATTCCTCCTAATAAACCTAAATTTAGGTTATTAATTCATGATAGAGCAGTGACGATACAAAGGCAAACCAATGGCCAGTACGACCTAAAACCAGATAGCTTATTGTCTTTATTATAAAATTCGTGGTACAATTGGACATATAAAAAAGGCCGATGCGCGAACATCGACCTTTGCAACAGTCTTCACTGGAAGCGCCAACTTTCAGTGTTGATGCTCTCGTTTAGTAAAAGTACATGTGAAAGATCACACACTTAAGCTGTGCCTAGCAGCTAAAATGATTTAGGATTGGACGCTAATCTTCTTGATTAGTGTTTTTTTGTTTGTCCTTTTTATCTCGGTTTACGCCAAAATAAATGCGCGTCACTTTTAGCTTGCCATCTACACGTTCGATATGAACGCATAGAAATGGCGTAACTAGTAGCAACACAAGAGCAAGCACCATAAATCGCCTCCCTTCTGAGAGGCTCTGTTGCTCTATTATTATACCATATCAACACAAAAATCCCGCTTCTATTCAAAAGGAGAAGCGGGATTTTTATTAAAATTCATAGCTAGCTACATATTCCTCACCAGACGCATCCTCAACAATTCGTTTCCCTGTTTTCTTTAATGTCATCGAAAAATTGTCCTCCCCGGTAATATAATACCTATCATCTTTGATTTCTACTTGAATCCCCTTATATGTCTGCTGCTCATTCTTCACAACACGTACTTCCTCAGGCTCCATGCTAGGCTTTATATTATCCTCGCCTTTTTTGACGATTAACGTATTCCCTTTAAATTCAAGCGAATTCAGTGAATTATACCGTCCCGTGAAATATAAGCCATCTAATGAAGTACTCGTTGTTTGCGCACTACAAGCTGCTAGTAACATACATATAACCACACTTACTACCATTTTTTTCATTTCGATACGCCCCCTTTTGGCAATTCAATTACTTTCGTTCGTTTGTCGTTAAAATAAAGCCTTATCTTCGTTGGTGAAATCCATGCTGCCGTACGCAAATTCTTTACTTGTTTATTCGTCTGGTAATGTTGCTCATTCTTTGTATTGTTAATGAATTTCAAGCGTTTGCCGTCTTCATTTTCTATTATCGCCATAACGTTTTTTTTGTCTGGTGACAGCTGTTCCTCCAGCAAGCGCCCCTTTTCAAAGGATGAAAGATAATCCGCGTCTCCTGATGTAACGATAAATGACATACCACAGAAGGTCTCCTTACAATCCGCTGTTACATAGTAGCCTTGCTTAACATAGGCAGAGGGTGTATAGCGAAGCGGAACCTCTTTCCCTTCTGCTAAAAATCGAATTAATAAATCATACAACTCCGTTGAAATCGCTAGTTGTTCACCTGTTTGTGCATGTGTGATAAAAGATTGCTCGATTACTGCCGGAGAATCCGCTGATTTGAAGGGAGGCGTTGCTTGCAGACGTAAGCTAATAATTAAAAGTGTGATGACAACAACCGGCACTAGCCAATACATCTTTTTTTGACGCTTTTTGTGCATTTTTTCATGAAGTCTTTTTTTAATACGCTCCTCATGTACGGTAGTATCACCGATTTTTTGATGCAATTGTCGTTCAAGCTCATTCATGGAATAATCCCTCCCATTCTAAAGTGCTCAATTTCTCCTTTAGCTTTTGCTGTGCCTTTTTGTAACGGTAATGAATTGTGCTAATGGGTAGCTGCAATAGCTCACTCATCTCTGCAAAAGATTGATTTTCATAAAAATAAAGAATAATAATTTCACGATATTTAATCGGTAATTGTAGCACCGCTTCAGCAATTTCAAGGCGTTCCTCTGTTGCAATAAGCTGATTTTTCATTTCATACCCACCTGTAAAATACGTCGTCACCTGATGCGTACGGTAACGCCAGCTTTTCAAATAGTCCTTTGAGCAATTAATCGTAATACGCGTTAGATACGTTTCAATTGAGGATTCCTGTCTAAAATCATGCTGTTTCTCAAAAAAGCGGAGAAATACATCCTGGACAATATCCTCCGCAGCATGAAAATCCTTCACATACAAATAGCTTAATTGAAAAAGCTTTTTCGTATATTTATCGACAATACGCCGCCATTTTACCTCCACTTTTTTCACCCCTTTCTTATTAGACGATGCTCGTTCAATTTTTTTCAACTTTCCATGAAAAAATAATTTAAATATTGACATCTCACACTACGAACTATATAGTTGCATATGCAACTATTTAAAGGAGGGACAACATTTGGCCAACTTAAACGACCTCGTCCATCAATTCTTTCAAGTATCTCGTGCGATGACAAAGGACTTAAATCATCGTATGGCGCCACTTCAGTTAACACAGTCACAGCTTGGGATTATCGAGTATTTATTAATTAAAGACGGATCTTCTTCGCTTGTGGACATTGCAAAATATTTAAGTGTTGAAAAATCTTCTGTGACACGTGCGGTCAAGCATTTAGAGGCGCACGATTTTATTGAACGTGCCCCGTCTGAGGATAGCCGAGAGCGCCGCATTATACTAAGCAGTCATGCCCAGGATACGCAGCATGATTTGAAACAGGCGAAAAAAAACTTTGAAGCCAACACATTTAAAGATATTTCCGAAGAGGAGCTAGATGTGGCGTTCCAAACCTTACTTAAAATGTTGAACAATATCAATGGAGTTGACTCAAACTAGTATGACAAAAGCCAAACTTTGGACGAAAGATTTTATTATTATTACGCTAACCGCATTTTTAGTATTCTTAACGTTCTATTTATTAATGACAACGATGACACTGTATGCCATCGAACAATTTAATGCCTCTCAAACAACAGCTGGTCTAGCAGCAAGTATTTTCGTTATCGGCTCACTATGCTCACGCCTATTTGCTGGTAAATATATCGATGTTGTCGGTCGCCGTAAATTACTTTATGCAAGCCTTATTTTATTTTTAATTGCTTGTTTATTATATTTCTTCGTAACAAACTTCACGTTATTATTAACGATTCGTTTTATTCACGGGATTGCATTTGGCGTTGTCACAACCGTTATGGGGACAGCTGTTATGAGCATTATTCCACTAGCACGTCGAGGTGAAGGAACAAGCTATTTCTCACTAAGCACACCACTTGCTACAGCAATTGGCCCGTTTATCGGGATTTTAATTACGCAGCACGCAGATTTCAACTGGATTTTTGTTACATGTACGGCCTTTGCGATGATTAATATTATCGTCATGCTTTTCGCTAAAATCCCAGAGATGCCACTATCTCCTCAGCAAATCAAAGAAATGCGTGGCTTCCGCTTACAAGATTTCTTTGAAAAATCAGCCGTACCAATGGCGATCATCATCTTTATTTTAGGTATCACCTATGCAAGTGTGCTTTCTTATTTAAGCCCTTTTGCAATTGAAGCGAAATTAACGAGTGCTGCAAGTATTTTCTTTATTGTCTATGCCGTATTTTTACTTGGCTCACGCCCGTTCACTGGCAAATTACTCGATTTACGCGGCGAAAATATTATCATTTATCCTGCTCTTATTTTATTTACGATTGGTCTTTTCTGTTTAAGTCAATCATATGGTAGTGGCATGATGCTTGTAGCAAGTGCATTAATCGCGCTAGGCTTTGGGAATATGATTTCTTGTAGCCAAGTAGCGGTTGTCAATTTAGCTCCAAATCACCGTATTGGCCTAGCTACATCGACATTCTATATTGCGATGGATGCCGGAATCGGCGTTGGCCCTATTATTATCGGTGCCATTTTACCGCATTTTGGCTATCGTGGCATGTATGCTTCAATGGCTGTTTTAGTACTGATTACAATTGTTATTTATTACTTCGTTCATGGTCGCCATGCGAAAGTCCGTTCTTCATAGAAAAAGTATTTGGTCAAGAGATAAAAATCGAATTTTATTTAAAAATTACTTTCGTTTTATTTTGAAGATCGTCTCTAAATTGCTCATCTGGTACTACTGTATAGAAATTTGATATCAGAGAGGCAAAAAAACTTGATGAGAATAGCTGTTTTTCTAGCTGAAAATAGTTGAAGATCGACTTTTTAAACGGAAACCTGTATTAACAGATATTTTCGTTGCTGATTCAATGTTGCCGCTTATCGGAGCAGCGGAAAAATCGTCTGAATACCCACTCGCACAAGCGATTGTGAACGGTATTATCGATAAAGGAATCATGAGTGGACAAGCCGACATATTTAAAGCACTGACTGGTTATGGAGTGAAAGCGACAGCAGCTGGTCGCAAAGTGCTAATCGGTACACATCAACTCATGCACAACAATCATATTGATACGCATGATGCCGCACAACAAATGGTGGAACTCGAGCAATCGGGTAAAACAGCGATGCTCGTTGCGATTGATGAAGTTTATGTTGGTATCATTGCCGTTGCAGATACTGTGAAAGCGACATCATGTGTAGCAATACAACGTCTACAAGCGGTGAATATTGAGACGTCATTATGTTAACAGGCGATAATGAACATACGGCATACTCCATCGCCAAACAAGTCGATATTCAACATGTCATTTCAGAAGTATTACCTGAAGATAAAGCGAAACATGTGACAGCATTACAGCAACAAGGTAAGAAAGTCGCAATGGGTTGTGAGGGTATCAATGACGCGCCAGCACTTGCTACAGCCGATATCGGTATGGCGATTGGGACAGGTACTAATGTTGCGATGGAAGTATCTGATATTACGCTAATGCGTGGTGACTTATCAGGTATTGCCGATGCCATCGTCATGAGTCGTAAAACGATGCGCAACATTAAACAAAATTTATTTTGGGCGGTCGCTTATAACACAGTAGACATTACGGTTGCCGCAGGGGGGTTATTAGTGCCTTGGGTTGCAGGTGCCGTAATGGCATTCAGTTCTGTATCTCTCGTGTTAAATGCGTTACGTCTACAGCGTGTCAAATTATAAAATAGCAAAAGCACCGTTTCATGACGAAGTAGCGCTTTTTTGTTGATTCTTATTGTACTTCGATGGTGAACGTATAGCTTGCGTCATCTTCGTTCCAACGTGCAAATACGTCATACACGTAAACGCCCGGTCGTCTCGGCGCTCGAAAATTATTGTCCGTTAACGGCACATTTTCTGCGCGCTCCCTGACCATATGTTAACGCCTAACATATCTTCATTAGGTTTTTGTTGAAACTTAATCTCAATATCAGCATTCGGTGCGACACGTTTCGGTTTGATTTGATTTGTTGCGACCTCACAATGTCTGGTGGAGAAATCGTATCTTCGCATGTCGTTTGTAAACGCCCTTTCCAACAATACGTCCCACGCGTCACTCTAATATTTTTATGATCCGCTTGTACGGTTGGCGTCGGCGGCCCTGATTTTCACAACATGACCACAACACAAATCATTGCGGTGATTAAAGCATTCATAACGAGCAAGCGTTTCTTCATACAATCGACCACCTTCTATTTTCATTTAAACGTCCCCCATTTTTGTAGTAATTTCGCGTGTACAAGTGAAATTAAATAGTTTGTATATTTGATTCATTATTAAAATTTGTAGCTCTTTAAATGACTTCATCGTCGCTAATAAATCTCATGGTACACATGGTGTCGTGTCAACATCAATTAATTGTAGCTCTGCCATTGCAAACATATCTTCATGTAACACTTCTGCTTCATATATCATTTTCGTAATCGTAGCAATCGCTACAACACCTGCTTTATATTGTTCATTCCCTGTTCGACGCCAAATAAAAACCGAAGCTCCTACTTCTAACAGCTCCGCTAAATATTTTTGACGAACAGGCCATGTCACATAATCTTGCGTCATTAAATATGTATTAAAATCAAAACTCGCCTCATCGCTTTGAAAAATCCATATATGCTTGTCATGCACCCCTTACTTTTGAATCCTTCACTTCATTGTAACAAAAAAAGAGGCTGGGACAAAACCCTAGCTAAAGAAAGGACTTCGGCAAATGAAGATGCCGAAGTCCTTTTTATCTGTAATTTTTTTGTTTTTGTATAGAATAAAA
>NZ_JBHUOR010000098.1:0-14059 GCF_042686175.1 Kurthia populi
AAAAGAAAAAAGCTGGGATATTCCCAGCTAATCATTTAACTACTTAACTCTATAATGGGGAATTTTATCCCGATATTATCGGAGAATTTAGAGGCGTTATTGACACCATCTGTAATGTTCATACAGAAATGTGACGAGGGGTTTGGTTAAATTGAATTATGTGATGTATGTCTTTTGTATGCTTATCTGGGGTCTGAATTTTATTGCGGTGAAAATACAGGGCACTGAGGCGGCGCTTGAGGTGTCATTGTTTTACCGTTCGTTGATTGCTTTCGTACTGTTTTATATGCTGCTGAAGATAAAGAGGCTACCGCTTCGAAAGGCGCATACGAATTACGCTACGATTATCGGCTTTGGGATTTGTAATTTTGCGGTGAGCTATTTACTGCTGTACTATGGCACGATTTATAGTACAGCGGCGCTTGTGACGCTTATTTTTTCATTAAAGGCGATTACGACGCCCATTTTCCTACGTATTGTCTTTAAGACGCCGCTATAAAACAAAATTTACATAGGTGGCGCACTTGGTCTACTGAGTGTGGTCATCATTTTATACCCAGATTTACATACGATTTCTTCAAGCTTTTTACTAGGCATTGGACTGGCGGCTATCGGTACGATTGTGACATCGATTGGCGATGTTTTTTCCTATTATAATAACGAAAAAAATATCGATCCGGTGCGTGCCAATACAATCGGTATGCTTGTCGCAACGCTTAGCCTACTACTTTTTGCGCTTGTGACGGCGAAGGATTTTGTATTTCCTACCTCACTTCATTACTGGGGAGGGCTGTTGTATTTAGCGATTTTCGCCTCCTTTATCGCATGGCTTCTTTACCTACTGCTTGTGAAGCATATGGGGGCCGCGGAAAGCAGCTATATGGTCGCGCTATTCCCGGCGATTGGTGGCTTTGCGAGTGTGGTAATTGGTGAAAGCGCGCTGTCGTGGAATCTCGTCCTCGGTATTGTATTAGCCGTTTTAGGCGCCTTTATTGCCCTATCAAAAAAGAAAAAAAGTGAGTTTCCCGGATAAGGGAGCTCACTTTTTTTAATTTATTCCGCCGTCTTTTTCTTACTGAAAATTTGCTCTAGCACAACGGTCAGTAAATAACCGCCCGTGCATACTAAAAAGACAATGCCGACATCTGGTCGTCCGTCCTGATATGCTACATAAGATAGTACTAGTCCTACGATGAATAAGACGGTTCTGAAAATTTTCGTTGCCACGTCTACTTAATCCACCTTGTAATCTTTTAATTGATACGAATACATGTCCTCATCTGCATCTGCGTTCATTTCGAAGCTAATGTCAAATTCATATTCTTCATTTTGCCACGTAAATTTACCGGATGTATCATATATGCCATCGCCTTTATCAACAATATGATAGTCTTCCACATCCTCTGGCCATGTGACATCGCCCATTTCCTCCTGATTTTGTACAACCTCCTGTATAGATGTGACAAACTCTTGCTGCAGTTCATCATCTATTGGCTTTGTTGTACGATCAGAGTCTGAGCCACAACCCGCAAGCAAGCTCATAGCCCCTAGCATTATGTATAACTTCTTCATTGTAAAACTCCTTTTGCTGTTATTGCTATTCTAGTATATTTCATTTTCCGGTAGATAGGTGGCAAGAATTTACATACTTTAAAATAATGCGTAAAATCAAGAAAAAAACGCCACTTCTTGGAGCAGCGCCTTTCGATTAACTACTTTATCCTAATAGAAGCCCCGTGCTATTCTGCTTTAGAAGTCCACAGTCGCTGACCAATTTATGATCTCAACACCTTCTATTGAAATCTCACCCTTACTTAAAATATGCGGCACATAGGCAAACATGCCAAATGGCTCGCCCTTTTGATGACTTTCGTCGAAATACGCGTAGGTGTCTGGTGGTAGCTCATCACAAGCCGGATAGTCATGAATATCAATAAGCTGAATCTCCTGTGGTGGAATGTCCTTGTTTGGCCCCTCGTAATAGTCCTTACGGTACAGATAAACCGCATTTTGATTATGAAGCAACCTTTCTACCGGAATTTTATAAAAAAGCACATCCTTTTTAACCCGGATACCGAGCTTCCGCATTCCCTCGTACACGTTAGACGGATGTATCGGTAGCAGAAAAATGACATCATTCCACAAGCAATCTAACGTTGGAATGCGCTTTTTCAAAAGATGTGGGCGGCCCTCTGTATTAAAATATTTCTTAGTGTATGTTTCGTAAAGCGCAGGATAAGGCTCCTTTAGCTCATTTAACGAAAGCAGTACATTCCCCTTCATCTCACGCGGCACCATATGATACACATATTCCATTCAAACTCCCCCTATCCGTAGTAGATTTTTAATATTACATGGAAAATAGGACTAGAAACAGTCTTATATTAAATGGAATTTTTTGCTATAATTGAATTACAGTAAAAGGAGCGCAAATGAATTTCATTTGTGCTTTTTTCATACATAGGTAAACGAGGTGACTATATTGTTAAAAATTTTACACATAGTATTTTCTGTCCTTACTGGTCTATTAGCTGGGTATTCACTCATCAGCGGAGCTACGTGGACAGCACCCTACATCGTACTACTTTTAGGTATTACGCTACTTTTAACTGGCACCGACGAAAGAATGAAAGATAAAAAGGGACTTGGGAATATATCAATTTTTGCAGGCTTGTTTTCTATTTTTATTGCTATAAGTATATTTATGACGCCTGGGTAAATTAGAAACTTTAAATTCCAATAGGAAACCCCACATTTTGATTAAAATGTGGGGCTTTTTTTATAAAATCAACTAGGTGGCTCGTTTATTTAGCAGCTCTTACTTTATCAAAAATAAATGAAATAATTAAAAATACAAGAGCGCCTGATACAGCAATTAAAAGAGAAGAACTCACATTATTATTAAAGGCAAAATAGGCTAATAGAAACGCAACAATCAAATATATAACAAACATTTTTAAATAATCCAATGTAATAACCACCCTTTATGTATTAAAATATTGATTCCAAAAGAAAAGTTACAACCTATTATATTATCAGCAAAAACGGCCTCCTTTCTTCCATTCTTAAAATGCTATTGTATATGTATATTGAATAAATTCCCATTTAAAACCAAACAATAAGTCATTGTACTTTCACCTTCCGTTAAATCCCTTGATAATGCACGACATAATCAGGCGAATCGAACGTAGCTAAATAATTCACACATGTTTGTAATTTTTTCATTACCTCAGACTTCACAAAGTACGCTTCTTTTAATTCTTCTAATTCATCAACGGACATGTTAGCTAATTCAGCTTCCGTTAAACCGATTAAATCTGGATAATAATATTCACCATCTAATTTTTCTAATACAGCGATCCATTCTAACAACATCTTTGTTAAGCAATCAAAGCCATAGTGATTAACCACACAAATCCCCGTATAAGTAAGGCCTTTCTCCTTCGGTATAATATTCCCGTAAGGCTCTTCAACATAACTGGAATAAATTATTGGCACTAAATTATACAGATAGCTGTCACTATCACACTCGATATTTTCATTAATATAATCGTAAAAATCCTCTTCCAAATTAATTTCTTCAATTAATCGGTCATTTTTCTCGTCTATAAATAAAAAATCATGATAAACGGCCATTTTTACACCCTGCTTTCATTTTCGTTACTCTATTATGCCATACTACAGCGAAAAACCCACTCAAACGTAGTTGTTCGAGTGGGTTGTTCTTAGCCAACTTCCTGTGCCACAAAGTGACCGGGTGTTACTTCTACGAGTTCTGTATTCGTGAAGTCATATTTTTGGATTCCGGCATCAATATTTTTCTTCATTTTCTGTGCTTCAATCGCCGGGTCCGGGATTGGGACAGCGGCAATGAGTGATTGTGTGTACGGGTGCTGTGGATTTGTATACAGCTCCTCGCTTTCGGCTAGCTCGACAATTTTACCATTATTCATCACAGCGACGCGGTCACAAATATGCTTCACCATTGATAAATCATGGGCAATGAATAAATACGTCAGGCCAAGCTTCTGCTGTAGATCCTCTAGTAGGCGCACGATTTGCGACTGCACCGACACATCAAGTGCGGATAACGGCTCATCACAAATAATAAATTTTGGATTTACCGCTAAGGCACGCGCAATCCCAATACGCTGGCGCTGACCACCTGAAAATTCATGTGGATAGCGCATCGCATGTTCCTTCTCAAGACCGACAAGCTCGAGTAATTCCTCGACGCGCTGTGTACGCTCTGCCTTCGTTTTCACTAATTTATGCAAATCGAGTGGCTTGCCGATAATATCAAGCACCTTCATGCGTGGATTGAGTGATGAATACGGATCCTGGAAAATAATTTGCATTTCCTTACGCAGCGTTTTTAGCTTTTTACGTGATAGGCGATTTACCGCCATCCCTTTATATAAAATATCGCCATCTGTCGGCGTATTTAGCTGTAAAATCGAGCGCCCCGTCGTCGTTTTCCCTGAGCCAGATTCCCCTACAAGGCCCAGTGTCTCGCCAGGCTGAATCGCAAAGCTAATATTATCAACAGCCTTAAATTGCTGGCCCTTTTCGACGGTGAAATACTGCTTGAGTGATTGTACCTCAAGAAGCGGCACAGATGGGTCCATGTCTGCAGGTAGCTCAGGTGTTGGCTTGATTTTTTTCTTTTCATGCAGCTTTGGAAGGGCATTTAACAGGCGTTTTGTATACGGATGCTGTGGATTTTTGAAAATCTCCTCTGTCGTATTCGCCTCGACAATCTCGCCCTCTTTCATGACGATGACCTTGTCACACATCCCCGCAACAACGCCCAAATCATGCGTAATTAAAATAATCGATGTCTCAAATTTTTGCTGCATCTGCTTCATTAAACGTAAAATCTGCGCCTGAATCGTCACATCAAGTGCAGTCGTCGGCTCATCGGCAATTAAAAGCTCCGGCTGACAAGCAAGGGCCATCGCAATCATGACACGCTGACGCATTCCACCTGAAAACTCATGCGCATATTGTTTAAAGCGATTTTCCGCATCCTTAATGCCCACAAGCTCTAAAAGTTCAATTGTTTCGCGCTTCGCCTGCTCCTTCGTCACATCACGGTGCTTTCGGATACCTTCTGCAATTTGCACACCAACTTTAATGGTCGGATTAAGCGAGGTCATCGGGTCCTGGAAGATCATGCTGATTTCCTTCCCACGAATTTTCTCCATTTCTTTATCACTTTTATTTGTTAGTTCCTGTCCTAAAAATTGAATAGAACCGCCCTTTAGAAGACTTGGTGGAGAAGGCAATAAACGCATAATCGAGCGTGCGGTCACACTCTTACCCGAGCCCGATTCCCCAACGATACCAAGGGTTTCACCTTTATTTAAACTAAATGATACACCTTTCACTGCTTCGAATTCACGATCATTGGAAACGAAGGAAACGCGCAAATCCTCTATTTCTAATAACTTAGTCATAATAAACAACTTCTCCTTTTTTGGGTAAATTAGGTTGACTTGTAATTTTACGTTCATTATACTACAAATGTATAGTAAATAACTAGGTTTTGTTGAGTTTGGAGGGAAAAGAATGAATAAACCTTCTGAAGTGTCTAAGTTTGCGTACACATTCAGAAAACTTTCCAATGTATTTTTCTATCGAATTTTACTATTTATATTAGGGTTCCCGCTACATCTCATCACGTTTTTTCTTTATCAAGCGGCGAAGAAACGTAGCGACGAAATCTCTACAAAGGGTCAAAAGCAACTAGAACAGCATCAGCTAGACGAACTGATTGCCAAGTATAGTCGCCAGATTCGGGCAGAAAAAAACTATTTTAATGAAAGTATTAATGAACAAGAAATCCATCATACGGCGACACAATTAGCGACGCAATATTTAGAAAAAAATGCGAATTTGGAACATGCTGATAACAAACTTACGTCTTATCGTGAATTTTTCGCTCAGCAAATTTCGAAAAAATCCTATTTTTATGGCACGTTTATTTTCGGGATTGTGATGTACGCCTTCCTTTGGGTGTATGGCAATGCTTTTAGCCGCTATATCGTGGATCGTCTCGTATTAAGTATCTTCGTCGTTGTTGGGGTGTCGATTCTGGTGTTTACAATTTTGTATTTCTCACCAATGGACCCTGCCGCGAATATTTTAGGGGAATCAGCGACGACTGAGCAGAAGGAAGCCTTTAATGAACAGCATGGTTTAAATGAATCATACGGCGTTCAGTTAAAGGAAAGTGTGCAAGGGATTTTCACCTTTGACTTAGGTAAATCCTTTACTGGGAAGGAAGATGTTTCTGAAAGCATCGCGAATAAATTCCCCGTAACACTGAAAATTGCGGTGCTGTCCTTACTACTGACAATTATCGTGGCGATTCCAATCGGCATGCTGTCAGCGGCAAAAATGAATACATTCTGGGATTATGCCCTAATGTTCATCGCCTTAATCGGGCTGTCAATTCCAAGCTTCTGGCAAGGTCTGATTATGATTTTAGAATTCTCAATTAAGCTTCAGTGGCTGCCTGCTACCTATTCACCTGAGCAATATAGCTCGATTATTATGCCGGTGATTGTACTAGGGACAGGGCTTACAGCGGCTGTTGCGCGGATGACGCGTTCGTCGATTTTAGAGGTCATCAATGAGGATTATATGATTACAGCGAAAGCAAAGGGCCTCGGCTCCATGACAATTTTCTTCAACCACGCACTACGCAATGCCATGATTCCAATTATTACGGTCATTGGCCTACAATTTGGTGCCATGCTTGGTGGTGCGGCAGTAACGGAGAAAGTCTTCAATATTAGCGGTCTTGGTAGCTACATTGTAGACAAGCAATTTATTCCGGATATTCCGGCAATTATGGGTGGGGTTGTCTATATTGCGATTACGATTTCGCTTGTCAATCTAATCATCGATATTTTATACGCCCTCTTAAACCCACGTGTTCGATCAAAAATGAAAAATTCGTAGGAAGTGAGTCACTTGAGCAATTATTCAACCTTTGCCCTAAAGCAGTCTCAAGTTTATAAGCAGGCAAACTTCGCCTTCGTACTATCACTTGTACTGGCGCTTGTTTTCGCCTTCAACTTGATTCAGCATACGACGAGCGTGATTTGGCTATATCTGACCATCGGATTTGTCGTGACGACACTTCTACAATGGCTCATTGTCATGCGCGTCAAAAAGGATTTAACAACACACGGTGCGATTCAAAAATCGACCCGCATGCTTAGTAGTATTCAATTAATTGGCCTTGTGTTCGGCAATGTTTTCACCGTCACTAATGCCTTTGCGCTACTTCGCAAAAAAAGTTCGATTGAGTATACGCTTGCCTATTACTCGCTGATTACGACGTTCTTCTTAATCGTTTTATCAGCAGTCAATGTCTTTAAACCATATGTGTCGAATACATTTTTAATCGGCATGGGCTTACTCATTATTATTTTCATCATTGACCTACTTTTCGTCATCCTGCTATACCGCGAAAATACAAAGGTCAAAACAAAATTCATATTGGGGATTGTAGCGCTACTATGCCTCGTATCAGGGAATTTATTTCACTTCATTCTTGGCATAAGCTTGCTGCTAAAATCAACAAATCGTCACCCATCAACAATTGCGAAATGGAATACGGTATGGTTGAAAATCACAAAAAACTTTACCGCGATGATTGGGATGCTCTTCATCTTCTTCACATTCGCTATTTCGATTATGAGCTACTGGACATTTGAGTATGACTTTGCGGTAAGCAATGATTATTCAAATATGCTACAGGGTGCATCTCTTGCCTATCCATTTGGCACAGACAACTTCGGTCGTGATGTGTATTCACGTATCGTTTACGGCGCCCGCATCTCATTACTTGTTGGTGTGCTGTCAACACTCATTCCGCTTATCATTGGCGGTGTGCTAGGTGCGCTATCTGGCTACTATACAAAATATGTAGACAATATCATCATGCGTCTATTAGATATTTTATATGCGATTCCAGGTGTGCTACTAGCTATCGCGATTATCGCGGCATTTGGTGCGAATACGACGAACTTAATCATTGCGCTAAGTGTCGGCTCGATTCCAACCTATGCCAGAACAATGCGTGCCAATGTCATGATGATTTCTAATCTGGAATATGTCGAGGCTTCGCGTGCACTTGGTGAAAATGATTTAGCCATTATCTTTAAGCAAATCGTGCCAAATGCCTTTGCACCAATGATTGTCAAAGCAACGCTAACAATTGGTGGCGCGGTGATCGCCACAAGTAGTCTTAGCTTCTTAGGACTTGGCGTTGGCCCACATATTCCGGAATGGGGCAATATTTTAAAAGTTGGTAGCATGTATCTTGAAACCAATCCATACTTGGCGATTTTCCCAGGGATTGCGATTATTTTATTAGTTTTATCATTTAACTTCTTAGGCGATGCACTACGCGATGCCTTTGATCCAAAGCTTGACTAACTTACTTGGAGGGATTCACATGAAGAAAATCTTTTTATTGCTTGTTGCAGCCTTAACATTAGTGCTAGCAGCTTGTAATTTAAGTACAAAATCCGATGTTGAAAAATCGGATGATGATTCATCAAAGAAAACAACAAAAGCACAGGAAATTGAAATTTTAAGCATGAGCTCAAATGAAGATGATTTAAATATTTTACGTGACCAATTATCAAAAAATGGCTTTGACGTAAAATTAAATATCCAACCAGATTACGGTAGCTTCACTTCTCAAAAAGATGCCGGAAACTATGACATCGCCCTTTCAAGCTGGACAACTGTAACAGGGAACCCAGACTATGCGGTTCGCTCACTTTTCACATCAGATGGTGACAACAGCATCGTTAAAGATTCAGAGCTTGATGATTTAATCAACAAAGCAAGCACACAAACAAAAGATGACTACACAGCAACTTATAAAGATTTAGAGCAACGTCTTGTATTTGACGAAGCGTATATCGTACCACTTTACACATCTTATAAAGCACAAGGCGTAAACTCAGATGTCATTGATGAAAGCACAGTGCGCCTACCTAAATCACGTGCAGCCGTATGGGAAAATGTTTCATTCAAAGACAAAGCAAAAAATGTGAAAGACCCACTTGTAACACAGCAAGCAATCGGTGAATTAACATCATTAGACCCTATCAAAGGGAATGATGGTTCAATCAACACATTAAATACAAATATGTACGTTCGTTTAGTGAACCTAACAGATGATGATGAAGTGGTAGCAGATGGCTCACTATCTTATAACTATGCTTCAGCTGAAGATAATAAAAACTACTACTTCCTATTACGCGATGACATCAACTTTGCGAAAGTAACAGATAAAAAAGCAGTTGATACAGGCGAGCGCGTTGGTGCAGAGGACGTTAAATTCTCATTAGACCGCGCGAAAGATCCAAAATCTGTACCGGACCACCGCACATACAGCTTACATGAAAATATGAAAGACATTGAAATCGTTACAGATACAAAAGAATTAGATGCAAAAACAGCAGATGGCAAATCAATCCGTGAAGTATTAGAAGACGGTGTTGATTCAAAAATCAAATCATTAGAAGCAGATAAAACAGCAGTTGATAATAAAGCGGGTAAATACCAAGTGGTAAAAGTAACAACAACAGAAGCTTTCCCACAAGTATTAAACTACCTTGCACACCAATCTGCAGGTATCGTTTCTGAAAAACAAGTAAACAAAATCAACACGTATGATGTTGCAAAATACGATGCAGACAAAGACGTATCATACGGTGATGCGGCAACAATTACAGATGGTAAAGCCTACAACAACGAATTATATGCAAGTGGTCCATACATCCTAACAACAAAAGATGACTACGAAGCAAAATTCGAGAAAAACCCAGCTTACCGCACTGGCTCAGATTATGAACCAAAAATCAAAAATGTATCTGTTAAATTTATCGCAGATCCAGACAGTGCCCTATCTTCATTACGTAACGGTGACATCCACATTTTAAATGGTGTGCCTGAAACGAAATATGAGCTAGTTGAAAAAGATAAGAAATTAACATTACAAAAAAATAAAAGTAATGGTGTAACGTACTTAGCATTCAATATGAATGATGCGGATATCGCGAAAAACACGAAATTACGCCAAGCTGTCCTTTACTCAGTAGACCAAAATGCCATTATCGACTTCTACAAAGGCAATAAAATGAACGCTGTATCACCACTAAGCCCATTAGTAGATACAGGGAACAAAGTCGAAGCGGATGCTGAAAAAGCAAAAACATTATTAGAAGAAGCTTCAAAATAAACTGAACGAAAAAAAGCCACGAACGCCAATGTTCGTGGCTTTTTTTATTGGACTGCGGGTTTCCAGAATTTAAAGGATAATGCGCTATTTATAAGCGCCATGCTAAGCAGCAGCCAGAACAACAGAATGCCCCCAGTCGTCGATGCCTTGAATAGAGCTATACTAGCGCCAATGAATAGTACACTGACAACAACAGTCAACAGCTGACCGACTTTCGGGTAATGACTGACTATCCAATGACGCAGGACAAAGTAGCTATAGCATAAGCTAATAAGCATCAAAATAGGAAAAACCGGCTGATATTTCGCCGCATAGACTAAAAAATCTAGCTGGCTAATTTCCTGCCCCGTCACAATCGAAATCCCAAATAGCTGTGAAAAAGGCGTTGTATACGCCCACTCCCATGGAATATCCCTGACCGCACTTCCCTCGTACAGCGCACAAATAGCCGCTACTACGAAAAGAATGCCGCCGAGTAAAAGCTGTGTTATGTATTTCATAATTTGCACCTCCTAAATAATGGAACGCATATAGTGGGGTGGCGGTTGCCAACATAAAAACGAATACGTACTATATAATAAAAAGGAAGAAGCCCATACTAAAACAAGGAAGTGACACAAATGCGCCAACGAAAAAATACACATGTACTGAAAAAAGAGCAACAAGCGCCATCTGTAGAAGAAGAACCGTATCCTTTTTGTCATCTTTATGCGCAGGAGTCATGGCATGGCGAAGCCTATATTAGCGCAACACGAGCAGGTCTTGAAAAATTGCGTGATGCGATTAATCTGACGCTTGAAAAAGGAAACACGAAAAATACATTTTGGCCAAATGATTTAGAGGGGTATGATTTATTTATTAATTGCTTGGAGGAGGAAGATTTCAACACATTATCACTCCCCTACACATTGAATATCCATCAGCCAGAAGCTAATCAACCCTATGATCTTTTGAAAAAGCCGTATTATACACTGGATGAATAAAAAAAGGTACTGCATCTAATGCAATACCTTTTTTCGTATAAGTTTAGCCATGATGCTTCAAATACTGTTGAACGGCTTCAATAGCACAATTTTCTAAATCAATACCTAGCTTTTCTAGTCGCCGGATGACGACTTCTATTTTTAGAGCACCATGTTTTTGCCATTCGACAGGCACATCTTGTGGCGCGAAAATTTTACGCTTCATTTCGTCAATCCATTTTTTCCGGTACATTTGAAAGCCCATCTCAATATATTCGTCTGGCAAACAAACATAGCCATGCTCAATTTCGTGGTCTTCACTAAATCCAAACTCAAAACCACAGCACCCACATATGTCGAAGGTAGCTTTATATTCTCCGTCTTCAAAGACCGGATTAAGTAACCCCTCAAAGCCACAAATTGGACAAGGATATATTCCTTTTTTGTCCTCTTCCTCTAGGATTGTGACATCTTCTAGCGCATCAATTCCAAATTTTGATACGTCCAAGCCTAAATTTTTAAATTGTGCTATAAGGACTTCTAGCTTAATTGCGCCATTTTCCTGAATAGCAGCGGGGATATTTTGCGGTGCAAATAGCTGACACTCTTCCTCATCAATCCATTTTTTTCGGTACAGTTGAAAAGCCGCTTCAATAAACTGTACAGGCAGTCGAACATAGCCATGATCTAGCCCCTTATGCTCACTCACACCAAACTCAAAACCACAGCAATCACAGGTCTCAAATGTTTCATGATATGTTCCATTAACAAACACTGGTTTCTCTAAATTTTCAAAGCCACAAACTGGGCATGTATGTAAGTCGTTAATGCGTCCTCAATCCTTTGTCTTTTAGTTCTACAATAATTTATTCTATCTCTTTTCTCAAAAAATGTGTTGCAATAAGTGCAAGACATAAAAGTTCTGTTAAAAATATCTAGTGGCACTTAACTACAATTTATCTAATGCATCACTACTTGCGATAATATTATTCCAAACAAAGATGCACCTGCTTTAAAACTGCCTTTTTTGAAAAATATCCTCTGAAGACATCTCAATGATTTTCGCTTTATGCCTCGCTATTAATTCCATTTAAATGGTAACATAAATACAAAGGAGGTGCATTTATACGATTTTCATCACGTAAAGATATTTCGATGAGCTTACTCATTTGGATCCCTATTTTTCTATGTCTCGGCACCATTTATGCGACAATTACGACTCAAATCAGCATCCTGACGATTTTGTTGATGCTTGCTATCATTGTTTTATTTAGCTCATTTTGGTTTAATACGCACTATACAATTGAAAAAAAGCATGTAAAGATTTCATATGGCCCAATTACCAAACGAATTCTCATTTCGGAAATCACAGCAATTCGTAAAACCAAAAACCCCTTCACAGCACCAGCACTCTCTATGCAACGCATTGAACTCACCTACGATAACTATCATACAGTTCAAATTTCACCAAAAGAAACACAGCGCTTCATTATGGAATTAACGAGAAGAAATACGGAAATTCAAGTAGACCCAGTATTGTTCAAATGAAAACAATCATTCTTCTTTTTCATACAAGAAATTGATTCATCGATAACTGTCCATCATGTTGATGAAGTGCATCGAGTTGAAGAAATGAATGTTGCACAGAAGTAACAGCCGGTGATGCCGAAGAAAATTTCCAGCTCGCACGATGTGCAAAGGCGTATAGTATGAGGGAGTTTGAATAATTATTGGATATTTACGCCATAGAAAAACGCCTGACTATTTCGCCAGACGCTTTAAACGCAATTTTACTGTTTCAAGTGCTGCCTCTTTTTGGTTTACGATCTGATGCGTCCAAAAGTTATCATCCTTATACCGCGGTACGAGATGCACATGAAAATGTGTACCTTCATCCATAATGGCCCCATTATTTTGAATGACACTTACGCCATCCACCAACAACTCCTGTTCAAAAATTGTGATAATCGCCTTCTCAAGCTTATGTAACTCTAATAACTGTACCTCTGACAGCTCGCGTAAATCCATGAGATGTTCCTTAGAAAGAATAAGCACATGCCCTTGTTGAATTGGATCAATGTCAAAAATCACCTTAAAATGCGGTGTTTCCGTAAGAATTTGTGCCGCTGTGATGCTATGGCAAAAAATACACGTCATTTAATCAGTCCTTATTTAATAGTGCCCTTTTTAAAACGATGAACTTTTGTTTTTCCTGTATAAGGAACAATTTTTAATTTATCTGGCGATGTAAATTTGACAGAATCTATCCCACCCTTATACATTTTTTGTGATGTTCTTACATCTTTACCATTCGGAGATACCGTTAGAAGGGTATAGTATACTTCTCCCCCTCTAGTGGATGCCATATAAACCATATTTAAATATCCAGTAGAAGAAGATGAAAACGCTAATACATCATTCACCATCATCGTAAAATTTGTATCAATGTAAAATATATTTTTTCCTTTAGATACTTTTAATATAGGTTCCCATTGATCCTTGCTGGCATTTTTCACTACTAGTCCACTTGGCAGTTTTTTTTGAAAATTGCCTGCAAAAAAGCCATTTTCTTCGTAATACCCATCTCCTGCATTATAAACCTTTGAAATATATGTCTTATACTTTGCTTTCGCTTCAATTGATTGCCCCGGTACTTCCATCATCAACGTACTAAGCGCTACCACAATTGCTATAATAAAAAATTTTATTTTCATCTACTCGCCTCCCTCTATAAATGTTGATATATCAATGGCTCACGCCATTTTTGAGTGTCAAAAAAATATTTTCCAACACGCATATCTAACTTAATTTTGTATTAATTGAT
>NZ_JBHUOR010000099.1:0-14171 GCF_042686175.1 Kurthia populi
ACGAATTAAGGCAAAATTAAAAATGAGCCCGGTACAATACCGAACTCATTTTATACAAGCTGCTTAAACAAAATAACCGTGTCTAACAATTAGGGGTCACTTCAAGAACACAAACCTGCTTTTTTAGTTGTTACTATTTTTGATATTCCGCTTCACGCAATTCAATACGACGAATTTTACCAGATGCTGTCTTTGGTAATTCATCTAAAAATTCAATAGCGCGAGGATATTTATATGGTGCTGTATGCTCTTTAACAAAGTTTTGTAGTTCTTTAACAAACGTGGGGTCTTCGCGGCGAGCTGTATCTTTTAATACAACAAATGCTTTTACAATCGCACCACGTAATTCATGTGGACTTGCGACAACTGCACATTCTGAGATAGAAGGGTGTTTTATAAGCGCATCTTCCACTTCAAATGGTCCAATCGTATAACCAGAACTAATGATGATATCATCACGTCTACCTTCAAACCAGAAATAACCATCCTCATCTTTACGTGCACGGTCACCCGTAATGTAGTAATCACCGATATATTGTTTAGCTGTACGCTCTGGGTCTTCAAAGTATTCTTTAAATAATGCTGGTGTCGTTTTATGGACAGCAATATTCCCAACAACGCCTGGTAAACAAGGTTCACCGTCTTCATTAATAATATCAACAATATTCCCAGGAGTCGGACGTCCCATTGAACCCGGACGAGGCTCCATACCTAACATTGTTCCAACTAGTAATGTATTTTCTGTTTGACCATAGCCATCACGTACAAGTAGATTAAATTCACGTAAGAATGTATCTACTACTTCAATATTTAGTGGTTCACCTGCTGAAACAGCACTTTGAAGCTGACTTAAATCATAGTCACTTAAATTTTCGATTTTTGACATAATACGATATTCCGTTGGTGTGCAGCATAATGCTTCGACTTTATAATCTTGTAGTAGTTGTAAATATTTATTCGGCTCAAAATGACCATTATAAATAAAGCCAATTGCACCTGTTCCTAATACAGATAAAAACGGGCTCCAAATCCATTTTTGCCATCCTGGACTTGCTGTTGCCCAAACAATACGACCTTCTTCGGCACCTAACCACGCACGTGATGCTGTACGTAAATGCGCGTATGCCCATGAATGTGTGTGAACCGCTGCCTTAGGGTTACCAGTTGTTCCACTTGTGTAAGAAAGAAAGACTGTATCTTTGCTATTTGTGTCTGCCACATCAAAGTCTTCGTTAAAGTCATCGGCAAACGTTGAAAGATTTGTCCATCCTTCTGCTTCACCAATCGTGAATTTTTTTAAACCTTCCACATGCTCAGCGTATTCAAATTCATCAATTAATGGCGCATACGCAACCACTGCTTTTGCATGGCTATGTGTAATGCGATAATCAATGTCTTTTGCACGAAGCATTTCAGAGCTTGGAATTACAACAATGCCTGCTTGAATGGCAGCTAGGTAAATTGTATATGCCTGAATCAATCTTGGTACCATAACAAGCATGACATCACCTTTTTGTAACCCCTGTGCTTGTAATGCATGTGATACCTTGTTAGCGCGTTTTACTAAATCATCATATGAAATCTGATTTTTGTTGCCCGCTTCATCTTCATAAATTAGTGCCGTACGGTTTTCCCCAGTTGCAAATCGACGAATTTCCTCCGCTAAATTATAGCGTTGTGGTGCGATAAGATCTTTTTGTTCCATATGAACTCCCCCTAATAAATAACTCGATTCGTTTATCAATTAACCACATACTAACACTAAACATTAGTACCTTGTACTAACATTTGTCATATAAAAACTATTGGAATTTTTATACATTTATATTTTACATTTATTTTCTCGAAAAAGGAATATTTTTCTGTTTAAAACACAAAAAATCTCTCAAAAAAATTCGAGAGATTCCGGAAAAGTTTTTTTCTTATAGTAAATCATCAAAGTCTGCTTTGACTTCTTTCTTAGGGAAATCATGTATTTCACGATTACGCACCGCTTTTGCAATCATTTCATCAAAATCTGTAAAGCTTTCGTAGTATTCCATTTTTTCTATACGAGGTTTTGTTTTTGGATTCGCCGGCGTAAATACTGTACAGCAATCTTCAAATGGAATAATCGACGTTTCATATGTACCAATTTTTTGCGCAATATCGATAATTTCTAATTTATCATACGTAATCAATGGACGTAGAATCGGTGTATTTGTTACTGCGTTAATCGCTGCTAAGCTATCCAACGTCTGTGAAGCTACTTGACCTAAATTTTCACCTGTAACAAGCGCTTTACATTTTGTCTCTTCCCGTACTAAATCTGCTACTTGCATCATCAGTCGGCGTGTTGTAGTCATTGTGACATTTTTAGGTACCGCTTGTTGAATCGTTTGTTGAATTTCTGTAAAAGGAATAACATGCAAACGAATTTTACCCCCAAATTTACTTACAATTTGAGATAATTCTTTTACTTTCCCTAACGATTGATCACTTGTAAACGGTGGACTAAAGAAGTGAATCGCTTCTACTGTTACGCCACGTTTCATCATCAAATAAGCTGCTACTGGACTATCAATACCACCAGATAATAGTAATAAGGCTTTACCATTTGAACCTACAGGTAAGCCAGCAGCGCCAGGAATCACATCTACTGACATATATGTGGCTTCTTCACGTACTTCTACACGTAATTCGATATCTGGATTTTTCATTTCAACAGTCATACCTGGTAATTCACTTAATACATGGCTTGCGATTACACGATTTAATTCATATGTTTCTAATTCAAATTTTTTATATGAGCGCTTCACATTCACTTTGAATGATTTTCCTTCATAGTTTAAATCTGCAACAATTTCTTTACCTAATGCTTTCATTGCTTCTAAATCCGTTGCACATTCTGCTACGGGGCTAAATGATTGAATACCGAACACATCTGGTAAGCGTTCAATTAATGCATTCATATCGTCATCTGATGGACTGCTAATATACATACGATCTCGCTCTAAACGAATTTTCATACCTTCTAAATCTTTGAACGTGCTTTTTAAATTATCGCGTAGACGATTAATAAATTGATTACGGTTACGCCCTTTCGTCGTAATTTCACCGTAACGTACTAAAATCTCATGCCATTTCATGGGTTTTAATCTCTCCTCTTACTTGTTTCACGACATTTGAAAATGCCTCTTTAAATTTTTCAATATCTGCGTCTGTTAAACCTTGCCCAAAGCTTATACGAATAACACCACGTGCAAATCCGTCTGGAACCCCGACCGCTTGTACAACATGGCTAATTTGATTGTCTTTTGAGTGACAAGCGCTTGAAGTTGAAACAATCACGCCTTGACGTTGCATTGCATTTACAATTACTTCACCTTTAATACCACGAATTGAGCATGATACGATATGCGGTGCTCCTTCATTTGAAGAAAGCACATACACATCTTCCATAGGATCTAAAAATGTGTGGATTGCATTGCGCCATTTTATATACTGTTGCACATTTTCAGTGCGATGCTGCTCCGCCAAACGAGCTGCTTTTGCGATTGCAACATCTTGTGGTACAGCCACCGTACCGCTACGAAGGCCCATTTCTTGACCTCCTCCGTGAATAATTGCTTCGATTGTTGTACGTTTTCTAAGTGCTGCAATCCCTGTTCCTTTTAACCCATTAATTTTATGGCCAGAAACAGAAATCGCATCTGGACCTAATTCACCGTTAAAGTAAACTGGCAATTTACCAAAGCTTTGTACAGCATCTACATGATAAAATGCACGACTGCCCTCATGAACAATTTTTGCAATTTCTTCAATTGGTTGAATAGCACCTATCTCATTATTAACATGCATAATACTTACGACAACTGTATCTTTTGTTAATTTTGCTTTTAAATCATTTAGATCAACAACACCGTGCTTATCGACATCAACATAATCAACATGAAATCCTTCTTTTTCTAATGCACGAGCTGTTTCTAAAACAGAAGCATGCTCGATACTTGAAACGATAATATGTTTTCCGCGATGTGTATTTGCGCGTGCAATTCCCTTAATTAAAAAATTATTTGATTCTGAACCACCTGATGTAAAAATAACATGTTCAGGTTCTGTATGAATAAGCCCTGCTATTTGTTCACGAGAACGATTTAGTAATATATTCACTTCAACGCCCATTTCATGAAGAGACGCAGGATTGGCATAATAGCGTTCATTTGCCTGTACGAATGCTTTCATGACATCAGCGCTTGGCTTCGTTGTTGCACTGTGATCAAGATAAATCATTGTGTCAATTCCTTCCTTCTAACAAAAACATATGTCTTTTGCTAAGTACATATTATATAACAAAAAATGTGCTTTAACAGGAATTTGAACCAATAAAAAAAGTGCATCAGATATTTTTTATTCTGATGCACTAATTAATGGTTATTTACTTAATACTTCATCAACTAACTCTTCCATCTTTTTAAGCGCCCCTGGTTCTGCTTTCTCAACCGCTTTTGCAACAATTTCAAGCGCCTTTGAATAACGCATATTATTGAATGCATCCTCTGCTTCAACTAGGCTGTCATTCATACCAGGCTTTGTTGTACGGTAGCGATTACCATATTGAATCAGTAGCTCTACTAACTTCACATCTTCAACCATGCTATCTACATGCTTTGTCGTTTCTGTAACAGCTAATTCTGCAGTTTTTACTGCTTCAAAAACTTCTGGCATATCAAGTGGTACAGCTTTCAATTTTTGATTTGCAACAAACAATTGTTCATCTGCTTCTGACAAACGAGACTCGATGTCATCTGGAATACCTGGAATATTTGCCTTATGTAATCGACGTTCCGTCTCTCGCAGTGTTGCGGTTAATTGCTTCAACGTATCAGACGCATTATTTTCGTCAATACGTAAATTTTTTAAACGATCCGAAAATGCATCTTGCTCTTCAAAAATACGCTCTGCATCATTTGCAATTTCTTTTAGTTCGCCTTCTACCATTGTATAAGCCGCTTGATGCTCCTCTAATTCATGTACAATTGTCTCATAGCGCTGTTGTACGGTTACAAGTTCTTGCTTACAATTCAATGGTGTCGCAATTTCGTCACCCGTTAAATGATAGCCCTTTTGTACTTCTTCTGTTTCACGAGCAGTAGCTAATGTGTACGATAGCACTTCATGTAAACGTGTACCTACAGGTGTTACATACTGATCAACATATTTTTTCGAGTTATATTCTGCTTCGAGACAATCAAAATAATGTTCGATGTCTTCACGAATTTCTTGAACGCGAAGCTCTGCCGTACCAATATCTAACTCCGCAATTTTATCTTTTAGCTCTGTTAATTCTAGCTCGGTCGCTTGAATCCATTCTAAAATTTCCAAATGCTTAAGAAAGAACCCTGTCTCTTCCATTTCATTATGACCTAAACGCAATTCCTGTAAATCTGATGGAATTTGTTTTTGGATTTCTCTAAGTAACCCTGGAATTGTTGAAATTAATTTAAAAATTTCTTGCCCTTCACGATTCAAATGTTCCACAATTTCACGTGCCTTCAAATAATCTCCGGCATCTGTTAACTGGTGATAATCTTCAAATTGTGGATTAAATAATTCTAGACGTTCTTCAAGTGGACGTGCCGCTGGTCCAAATGAATACTGATGTGCTAGTAGCGTTTTTCTTGATGTTTTATATTGCTCTTGAAGTTGTTCAATTTCAATGCTACTTTGTTTTTCGCTGTTTAATAAATGATCTAACTCTTCTAAAATTTGATCAATTATTTTATCTGCCCCATGAATATGTGATTCAATTTCTTGTTCTACAATCGTTGCTTTCCCAAATTGGAAACGATCAACATTACCACGTAATGCATGTAACAAGTTGTCGATTTTAGGGAACTCTTGATCATCTAAATTTTCCCACTTATTTTTCCAGCTCTCAAACATTGCTTCTGTTTGACCGTTCATATTTAAGCCTTTGACTTTCGCTAGTTCTTCTTGTACTGGTTTTTTCTGAAGATCATCTTTTAGCGCTTGCAGTCGGCGCATCTCTGTTAGATGCTTGTTACGAAAAACAAAGATGACTGCTATAATTACGATTAGTACGATGATGATTGGAATAATATATTTGATCATCGTAAGTCCCCCTTGTCCTTGTACTATTTACTTTTCTTATTCTATATTATGTTTAATAGTACCATGTTTTTATTACTTTTGTTTATCGATTTCTATACATTTTCATCATTTTTCCACTAAATTGGAGGGAATTCTATGAAACGAGATGGCCATATTCACTCACCATATTGCCCACACGGTTCAACTGATACACTAATTAGCTATATTGAAAAAGCAATTAACGAAGGATTCGGTGATATTACTTTTACTGAGCATGCACCCATTCCAAATGGATTTATCGACCCCACACCTGATCAGGATAGCTTTATGACGAAAAAAGCCTTTTATCAATACGTTTCCGAAATTCAAAAACTTCAAACGGATTATGCAAATAAAATTAAAATTCGTTTAGGAGTAGAGTTAGATTACATAGTCGGATTCGAAAAACAAACAACCGATTTTTTAAATGAATTTGGCTATCTATTTGATGATGCTATCTTATCCGTTCACTTTTTAAAACATCAAGGACAGTACACGTGTATCGATTTTTCAACTGAAGTATTTAATAACTTTGCAGCTGAGGTAGGTTCTGTTGCTGCAGTTTATAAATTGTATTACGATACAGTTATGCAATCGATTAAAGCGGATCTAGGACGCTTTAAACCAAAAAGAATCGGTCACCCTACACTTATTCATAAATTCCAACTCGCACATGGCCAAACAATTAATGATGAGGCACATATACATCATATTTTAGATACGATGCTCGAAGATGGCTATGAATTGGATGTGAATAGTGCCGGCCTTTCTAAGAAATATTGTAAGGAACCCTATCCACCTAAACCATATATTACTTACGCAAAAAATATTGGCTTACCACTGATATTTGGCTCCGATGCGCATCAAGTAGCAGATTTACACAAATATTATACTGACATTATAAAATAATTGGAGGAACAATTATGTTCGAAAAAAAAGCATACGATGGCGATTTAATTGCCCAATATACACTATTATCAAAACAATTATCCGCACTATTAGAAGGAGAAAAAGATCAAATCGCTATTTTAAGCAATGCTTCTGCATTACTTAATCAGTTTTTAGACGATGTCAACTGGTGTGGTTTCTACCTTTATAAAGAAGACGAATTATTACTTGGTCCGTTCCAAGGCTTACCTGCTTGTGTACACATCGCAATTGGACGAGGTGTTTGTGGTACAGCCGCAAAAACAATGGAAACACAGCTAGTAACAGATGTACATGACTTCCCTGGTCATATCGCCTGTGATGCCGCTACGAATTCTGAAGTCGTCGTTCCGCTTTCTAAAAATGGCTCTTTATACGGTGTATTAGATATTGATAGCCCTACAGTTTCTCGTTTTTCAGAAATAGATAAAGAAGGCATTGAGTTATTTGCTCGCACACTTGAAAAATACTTATAGTATATAGCATCTTTTGTTTTACGCTTGACTTTATACTATCTCTTCCCGTACAATAGCTCTTGTGTAAAATAAACGCAGCGGTTGTATGGTATAGCTGTTCAGTTTGTTCCTCTAGTTTTTAACTAGATGGTGTATAAGTAATTCGTCGGCTGCATGAACGAACATACATGAAAGCAAAATGTCAGTTATAACTAAATACGACTGATTTTTGTTTTATACCAAATAAAAATCATAGGAGGGACTTTAAATGTCTCGATATACAGGTCCATCTTGGAAACTATCTCGTCGTTTAGGCATTTCTTTAAGCGGTACTGGTAAAGAAATCGAAAAACGTCCATACGCTCCAGGTCAACACGGCCCTACTCAACGCAAAAAAATCTCTGAGTACGGTTTACAATTACAAGAAAAACAAAAATTACGCCACATGTATGGTATGACTGAACGTCAATTCCACAACGTATTCGTTAAAGCTGGCAAACAACAAGGTGTACACGGTGAAAACTTCATGATCTTACTTGAAACTCGCCTTGACAACTTAGTTTACCGTTTAGGTTTAGCTCGCACTCGTCGTGCAGCTCGCCAATTAGTAAACCATGGCCACGTAACAGTTGATGGTAAACGCGTTGATATCCCATCTTACAGCGTAAAACCAGGTCAAGTTATTTCTCTTCGTGAAAAATCTCTTAACCTTACTGCTGTAAACGAAGCTATCGAAGTTAACACATTCGTTCCTGAATACTTAACTTTCGACGCTGACAAAAAAGAAGGTACTTTCGTACGTTTACCAGAACGTTCTGAATTATCTTCTGAAATCAACGAAGCGTACATCGTAGAGTTCTACTCTCGCTAGTAGCGTATTTAAAAAAGCAGATTGCCAAAAGGCAATCTGCTTTTTTTATTTATTACGACCCAAAACCAATTAACAGTAAAATACTCGCAACGATAAATACAATGAAGAAAACTAGAATAATACCAAAAATAATCATAACGATAATAACACCGATTGAACGTCCAATAGATAATTTTTCTACCTCTGAAATAACAATAACTTCTAAGACGAGTGTCACAATCCCAATAACAACAATTAATAAACTCATAAATAAAACAAAATATTCTAAGTTAAACGCTGCTACTTTTGATAAAATCACATAAATCAATGCTACTGGTGTAGCAATGACATAAGGTAAAAGCGATACATAATAACCTTTTCGCATTTCTTTAAATGTCCCTGTTCCTTTGAAAAACCACTTTGCAATAAAGTGAGTAAAGAAACCGGCAATAATCGCGCCTAGCCAGACACTTGGAATGGCTAAAATGACTGACACTAATACTTGTAACCAAGTAATTTCAAATGTTTTGTCGTCAATATTACTAAAAATAACATTACCAAAACCTGCTAAAAATAGTACAAACCAATATTTTGAGAAATTATTTTTATTTACATAATGAACTGCTTCTCTGGGACTTTTCCAAGCTAACTTGAATAATTCTAAATTCATTTATTTCCCTCCACTTCTAGTAATGTTAATGGACCTAACCAGCCAAGCATACCATCACTTAAATTTGTCGTTTCGAACCCCATACTTTCCATATATGTAGCTGCATTATAGCTACGTACACCTGCTTTGCAAACAAAAATATACGGAACTCTTTGGTCAAGCTCTGATATACGATATGATAACTCTCCTAGAGGTATATGAATAGCTTCCGGAATCATCCCATGTGCTACTTCAAAATCCTCCCTAACATCAACTACATGCAAGATTTCTCCTTCTTCTAGCAAGTGTTGTACTTTTTCTGCTGTAATATGTTGCATACTGTACCTCCCTTGAGTATTTTAAAAATATTCGCTATAGTTAGCTTAACATGAAAGGACATGTGATGAAATGAAAGCAACTATTTATTCGACGCCCAACTGTGGTTACTGTACATTAATGAAAAAATTTTTACTGGAACAACAAATTGAATTTGAAACAATTTTAATTGATGGACCTGAAATTTCTCAATATTTAATGGCGCAAACAGGACGTTTAGGGGCACCTCAAACACTTCTTGAAGGGCACTGGATTTTAGGTTATGATCCTAATCAAGCAACTAAAATTATTCAGCATCTTAGCAAATAAAAAAGAGTTTCTCCCATTATTAGAGAGAAACTCTTTTTTTAGTTATGCAAATTTCACCATAAAGTATTTTTTCTTGCCACGACGAATAATTGTAAAGGCATCTTCTAAACGGTCTTTTGTATCAACTGTATAGTCTAATTCTTTTACTTTCTCACCATTCACAGAAATTGCACCATTTGTTACATCTTCACGTGCTTGACGTTTTGATGATGAAATTTTTGCTTCTACTAATAAATCAACAATATTAGCATCTTCTTTTGCTACTTCTACTGAAGGAACCCCTGAAAATGCTACTTTCATTTCTTCTACTGATAATGCTTTTAAATCACCTGAGAATAAAGCAGCTGTAATTTTAAGTGCTTGCTCTAAACCTTCTTCGCCGTGAATTAATTTTGTCATTTCAGATGCTAATGTTTTTTGCGCTTCACGTAAATGTGCTTCTGTTGCTACTTTTTCTTCTAATGCTTCAATCGTTTCACGAGATAAGAATGTGAAAATTTTCAAGTATTTTACAACATCAGCATCGCCCGTATTTAACCAGAACTGGTAGAATTCATATGGAGATGTTTTTTCTGCATCTAACCATACTGCGCCACCTGCTGTTTTACCGAATTTTGTACCATCAGCTTTTGTTACTAGTGGAATTGTGAAGCCATATGCTTTTGCTTCTTCATCATGTGTTTTACGAATAACTTCAAGACCAGTGGTAATGTTACCCCATTGATCTGAACCTCCTACTTGAATACGTACATTGTGGTGATTGTATAAATGATTGAAGTCCATACCTTGAATTAATGTGTATGTGAATTCTGTGAATGATAGACCTGATTCTAAACGAGAAGAAATGGTATCTTTACCAAGCATGTAATTGATGTTAATCAATTTACCGAAATCGCGTAAAAATTCGATTGTTGTCATATTACCAAACCAGTCGTAATTATTTACTAATTGCGCGCCGTTTGCTTCATTATTAAAATCAAAAATGCGTCCAAGTTGACCTTTAATACAATTCACATTATGTTCAATTTGTTCTCCAGTTAAAAGGTTACGTTCCGTTGAACGACCTGAAGGATCTCCAATCATACCTGTAGCTCCACCAACTAAAAGAATTGGTTGGTGCCCTGCTTGTTGGAAACGACGCAGTGTTAATATTGGCACAATATGACCGATATGCATAGAATCCGCTGTTGGGTCTACGCCAACATATAATGCTACTTTTTCATCGTCTAATAACTTTGCCATACCTTCCTCGTCTGTTTGTTGGTACAATAGGCCGCGCCATTTTAAATCTTCAATTAAAGCGTTTGTCATTGTTATTCCTCCTAAAATTTAAGCGTCTTTTTTTGGGAACAAAACTACGTACGATCCGTTCCTCTTCATATGACGTATAAAATAAAAACGTCCCTGCCATCAATAAAAATTGATGCAGGGACGTTAGGGACGTATAACGCGGTACCACCCGGCTTGGAGATAAAAAATCTCCCGCTTCTTTTCGCCTTATCGCAGCGTATACGTCTCCCTCAGAATGTGTAATTCATCAATGCATTATGACTAGCTTCCACCAACCGCTAGCTCTCTATACAGGGAATCCACTGATTACTTCGCATTCATCACCGTTCGAATCATATATAGGCTATTATCACTGTTCCAAAATCAATTGTCAATAAAAGAACGTGAATATGGTATAATAGACGAGATTTTAGTGAAATAAAACACTAATAGGTGCCAATTATTTTTGAGTGGCATATTAATGACGTATTAGGGTAAGATGTAGTGTATGAATCAGTAAATGATACATAATACATTTTGACAACAACATTCAAAACTATGTTAGCCGTTGCACTAATGTAGTCCCTTAATTTAGAACATAAAGGAGGAAGGCGTTCAGAAAGTAGCAACATCACGCCTTGGTGAGCTTTTTGCAACGTCATGTGAGTGAATAAAATCAAACAATGGGTCGACCAATTTGATGCACGAATCGATGAATTATCGAATAAAACTTGGATGAAATATTTCCGTATTACGACAAGCGTTGTGCGAAATCTTCTGCTACTATTCGCTCTTATCATCGCTCTTGGTATCGTATTTGTCGGGTCGATTGGCGCAGGTTATTTTGCCTCACTCGTAAAAGAAGAACCACTTGTTTCAAAACAAGAAATGGTTTCTACCGTTCACAATTATGAAGAAACGAGTAAACTATACTTTGCGGGCAATCAATACTTAGGGAAAATGCGTACAGATTTGGAACGTACAGAAATTACACTAAATAAAGTATCACCAGATCTTATTAATGCTGTAATCGCAACTGAGGATGAAAACTTTGAAAATCACGATGGTATCGTGCCAAAAGCGGTATTACGTGGTTTATTCCAAGATATTTCAAATTCAGACTCTCAAACAGGGGGTTCTACGCTAACACAGCAATTAATTAAAAACCAAATCTTAACGAATGAAGTATCTTACGAACGTAAAGCAAAAGAATTATTACTTGCAAAGCGTTTGGAAAAATTCATGACAAAAGATGAAATTTTAGAGGCCTACTTAAATGTTATCCCTTATGGTCGTAACTCTACGGGCACAAACATCGCTGGGGTCGAGACGGCAGCAGAAGGTATTTTTAACGTCAAAGCAAAAGATTTAAACCTAGCACAAGCTGCATATATTGCTGGTATTCCGCAATCTCCATATGCTTATACACCTTATACGCAATCAGGTGCTTTAAAAGATAATAAGCAATTAAAAATTGGTATTAACCGTATGAAAACTGTGTTATATCGTATGCATGAAACTGATAAAATCACAACAAAACAATATAAAAAAGCATTAAAATATAACATAAAAAAAGATTTCCGTGAACGCGAACCTCGCGCAACGGAAAAATACCCTTATGTAACAACTGAAATTGAAAAACGTGCAACAGAAGAAATGGCTAAAATCCTTGCAAAAAAAGATGGTATTGATACAAATCGTCTTGATGAAGAAGCACGCCTTCGTGAAAAATATGAAATTTTAGCTGACCGTGAATTACGTACAAAAGGTTATAAAATTTATTCGACTGTTGATAAAAAGATGTATGATGCGATGAATAATGTTAAAACGAATTTCTCAAGTTATGGCACAACATTATCAACACAAACAACCGATAAAGAAACCGGCGAAACAAAAACAGTTGAGGCCCCTGTGCAAGTAGGTGCAATGGCAATTGAAAATGCTACTGGTAAAATCAAAAGTTTCATTGGTGGTCGCGACTATGATTTAGAAAATTTAAATCATGCAACGTCGTCTAAGCGTCAGCCTGGTTCTACTATTAAACCATTGCTTGTTTATGGACCAGCAATTGAAAAAGGAATTATTAGCGCCGGTAGTGCCCTGCCAGATGTTGAAGTAACATCTCATGGTTGGTCAACTGCTAAGCCTCTTGAAAACTATGGCGGTGCTACACCAAAAGGGATTGTTTCTGCACGTTACGCATTGAAAAACTCATTAAACTTACCCGCTGTACGTTTATATGGTTTAAACTTTGCTAATAAACCTATGAATTACTTAGATAAACTAGGTTTTGAATACATCACAGAAACAGACCGTACAACTTATTCTGCTGCACTGGGTGGCTTGCAAGTTGGTTCTACTGTAGAGGAAAACACCAATGCATTTGCAACGTTTGCTAATGGTGGTAAATATGTTGATGCTTATATGATTACTAAAATTGTTGACAAAGATGGCAAAACAATCTATAAACATAAATCAAAATCTAAAAAAGTATTCTCCCAAGCTACATCTTATATTATTAATGATATGCTACGAGATGTTTTAGATTCTGGTACAGGTAAAAAAGCAAATGGCACATTAAAGTTCAATGCGGACTTTGCTGCTAAAACTGGTACAACACAAAACTATAACGATGTATGGTTTATGGGTTATAACAAAGACATTTCATTAGGAGTTTGGTTAGGCTATGATATGCCTAAAACATTAGATTATGGTTCAGGCTATTACGGTAAACCATCTGAACGTGTAAACCGCCTATGGGGTCAATTGATGAACTCAATCTACGATACAAATCCAGATCTAGCAACGGCTAATGGCGACTATTTCAGTCGTCCATCAGATGTCGTAACACGTTCAACTTGTTCAATTCAAGGTTATAGTTGCTCAAGCGATCTTGTAAATGCAAACCTATCATTAAATACGTACTCACCAACAAGTATTTTACAGCCTTTCGGTGGCAATCCAGAGGCCTTAAATGGACCTAAAAAAGAAAGCGAAGAAACAAATACTACTGGTACAAACGATACTACTGGTACAAACGGTACTACTGATACGAACGGTACTACGTCTTCTGGAACAACAAATTCTACAGGCACAACACAAACCGATAACGGCTTCTAATAATGGGAAGCTCATTTAATGAAAGAGGCTGGGACATAAGTGAAAATTCCAGCCTTTAATAGAGAAGGTGATGTCGAATTTGACATCACCTTCTCTATTTTTATGTATAAATTGGGAATTACCA